>DASPJQ010000001.1:0-3646 GCA_035628535.1 Flavobacteriales bacterium
TGCGGGTTAAACTTTACGCAGGACTCAAAAATGATTACCACGCGTTATACATCCGATCCCGGTACAGGCTTCCCATGCCCGCTCAGCATTACCGGGATCCCTGCTGGCGTTGTACTTGATAAAGCCTATTTGTACTGGAACGTAAGCTACCTGTCAGGGTCATCAACTACGCCAACGGTAAATTTAACAAATCCTCTTGGTACCACTGCCGATTACAATGGAGTATTGATTGGATCGGATGGGCCCAAATGTTGGGGCGAGTTTGGAACACGTACATTCAGGGCCGATGTTACGGCTGCCGTTGCCGGTGACGGAACCTATACGATCAATACCATAACCGGGAATACAACCTGGGAAGTAGACGGTGCCACGTTAATGGTTATTTGGTACGATCCCTTTGCAACATGGAACGGTACACTTGTGATTGACGATGGTTCCGACTCTTATACAACCGGTGTAGGCGCTTTTGGATATACCGTTGCCGATTTTATGGTCTGTACTGATGATCCTTCCGCAAAACTTTTTATGATTGTAACCGACATGCAAAACAACGTGTCGGCTACGTTCGGTGCCAGCATGCATGCCACACCTGGTACGTTCCCAAAAGATTTTTATAATTGGTGCCAGGTAACAAGTCCGATGAGTAGCGGTGAAGTGGCCGCTTTTTACGATCTCACGGCATTCGGATTGGATTGTTATTCAGTAAATATGTGCGGCATTTATTTTACTTCATCAACCTGCGGTATTTGCCCTGAGCCTTTTTTTGCAATTAATGCAATGGCTGGTGAAATCAGTTGCAACGGTGCCAATGACGCCACGGCATGGGTCAACATTTCGAGCGGTGATCCGCCTTTTACCATATCATGGTCACCTGTTGTTTCATCAAACGATACCATTTTCAATCTGGGCCCGGGAACATATTATGTAACCGTTACCGATTCATCGGGAAATGTTGAAAGCGATTCGGTGGTGATTACAAATCCGCCCGTTTTAGGCGTTGCCGTTACCGCCAGTGAGGACACCATTTGCCCGGGATCATCTACTACACTTACAGCAACACCTTCCGGAGGAACCATGCCCTACAGTTATCAATGGTCAACATCGGCCAGCGATACGTTGGCTTCGTTTTCACCAACACCATCATCGGGATACGCAAGCGTAATTGTTACCGATGCAAACGGATGCGTCATTGGTGACAGCATAAACATTACTTTCATTAGTATGCCGGTTATCATTGCATCGGACGACACATGCATTTGTGCAGGAGCAAGCGCAACATTAACTGCAACGGGTGCTCCCTCTTATACCTGGAATTCGGGGCAAACAACCGCAAGCATTACGGTTTCACCTTCGGCTGATTTTACGTACGTGGTTTCATATACGAGTGGCCCATGTACTGTTTCCGACTCGGTTTTTGTTTGTGTTTACCCGGTGCCCGCTGCAAGCATTTCGGCCATTGATTCGGTTTGCGCAGGTACACCAGTTACATTTACCGCTGTTGTAGCAGGGGGCACAACACCATACGCTTATGGCTGGTCAGGACTAACCGGTGGAACAACTGTAAGTGTAAGCGCAATACCCCTGTCATCGGGAATTGAAACCGTAAATGTAAGCGATGCTAACGGGTGTAGTACTTCTGCAAATGCAGCGCTGGTTGTCTTACCGGTTCCGGATGTAATTGCTTCAAACGACACCTGCATTTGCCAGGGCGAAACCGTAACGCTTACCGCAAGCGGAGCACCGGCCTATACCTGGAATACGGGTGAAACAACCGCCAGCATTTCCACTTCACCTGTCGTTACATTTACCTACATTGTATCATATGATAACGGCATTTGCGCAGACGATGATTCAGTAACCGTTTGTGTTAACCCCTTGCCTGTTGTAATAGCTTCCAACGACACCACCGTTGAATTTGATCACCCGGTAACATTGCACGCAGCGGGAACAGGTCCTTTTGAATGGAACCCTTCCAATTCACTCAGTTGTTCAACCTGCCCCGACCCCGAAGCAGCCGCACATGAAACCACCACGTACGTTGTATCAACCACCAATGCGTTTGGTTGTTATGCACAGGATGAAGTGACCGTTACGGTTTATTATGTCATTTACATCCCCAACATTATAACGCCTAACGGTGATGGCCTTAATGAACATTTTCACATCATAGGCATGCCGCCCAATTCAGCCATTCAAATTTTCAACCGCTGGGGCAATTTGTTGTACGAATCGGCAGTGTATGACAACAAATGGAACACGGCCAGCGATGGTGTTTATTATTATGTATTTACCACTCCTGACGGGCAGCATTACAGCGGTTTTTTTCACGTGACCGGGAATTAAAATCCGTCATTCTGTTTTTTTTCAACAAGAACATTATCAATGCAATACGTATGCACGCATACCTTATAAAAGGAAAAGTGACCAATACCCTGTTTTTTTTTGGTGAAAAGGAATTTTATCTTTACCTTAAGCTTCGCATTACAGGAAATTGCGCGGAGTGAAAACGGTTTTTGAATTGTACATTTTAAGATCGGCCTATGAAACCATTTCTAAGCATGCTTTTTCTTTTCACGGTAGCCTGCACTTCCGTGCGGGGTCAACTGGAAACTTCCTGGTGGTACTTTGGCAATGGCTGCGGGTTGCATTTCAGCGGAGGTGCGCCAACAGCCGCTTCCGGCAGCGCCATGTTTGCTGGCGAAGGTTCATGCTCTGTTTCTGATAAAACTACGGGTGCTTTGCTATTTTACAGCGATGGTATAACCGTTTATGACGCCTCCCATACGCCAATGCCCAATGGCACAGGTCTCATGGCCGGTCTTTCAAGCACGCAGTCATGCATTGTGATTCCCGATCCCGGATCAACTACACGGTACTACCTTTTTACAACAGGCCATGTGGTGAATGGTGGAGCAAACGGCTTGCGGTACAATATTATTGATATGACATTAAATGGTGGAATGGGCGATGTAGTTGCCGGATCAAAAAACATATTGCTGTTTGCGCCCTGCAGCGAACAATTGAGTGCGGTAAAACATGCCAATTGCACTGACTGGTGGATCATGGCAAAAGGTTATGCGAACAATAAATATTTCGCCTACCAGGTAACCCCTTCAGGTATACTGGCTCCGGTTATAACCACCATTGGCGGGTCAAGCGTGGTTGAATCGTGGGGGCAGTCAAAATTTTCGCCTGACGGAACAAAATATGCCATATCCCTCAACGGATCAACAGGATTATTTGATTTTGATAATTCCACAGGTGTCATTTCAAACCTTGTTCCATTGGTTACCGGTTCTGCAGCAACATATGGCCTGTCGTTTTCGGGTGACAATTCAAAATTATATGTTTTCCAGGACACATGGGCCACTGAGTTGTACCAGTACGATCTTAGTTCGGGTGTGCCCGACACAATCATAGCATCGGCAACACACATTGGCACATGCAGCATATATGGATCACTTCAACTTGCATGGGACCAAAAAATATACATTGCCAACTACAACACGCATGTGCTTTCGGTCATCAACAATCCGAATGTTGCCGGCACTGGCTGCAACCTGTCTATTGGAGCGGTAACCATTCCCGGAACATGCTGGCTCGGACTTCCAAATTTCCCTGACAGTTATTTCGACCTGTCAAGTCC
>DASPJQ010000002.1:0-1466 GCA_035628535.1 Flavobacteriales bacterium
CTATCGCCATCATATAATTCACGGTATGTTTTTCCTTCGCTCCACCGCACACCGTAACGGCTATCGTACGAACCAAAAAAATTAAATTTGCCAACCTGGTAATTCATGGATGTGCTGAAGTTGTATTTGTTGACCGCAAAATTTTCCATCCCTCCCCCTGGTTTTGTACTGCCGGTTCCAATGCCACCACTTACTATCCCGTTATATCCGGGCTTTTTCTCTTTTTTGGTGATAATGTTTATGATGCCCGAAACCCCGTCAGGATCATATTTGGCCGAGGGGTTGGTAATTACCTCAACCTGTTTGACCATTGAGGCAGGTATCTGCTGCAGAAGTGTGGCAGCGTCCATAGTTGTAAGCCGTCCGTCAATGAGAATGCGCACGCTGCTGTTGCCGCGAAGGCTGATGGTATTGTCCACATCAACCTGAACCGATGGAACGTTTTTCATCACGTCTAACGCGGTACCCCCTACGCTGGTAAGGTCCTTTTCAACATTGATTACGCGTTTGTCAAGGTTAGCTTCCATGACTTCGGTATAATGCGTGATCTCTACCTCACTCAAACTTTGCGTAGCTTGTGAAATGGCTATTTTGTCAAAATTGCGAAACAGACTTGCCTGTGAAAGCACAATGTCGGTGATCAATTTTTCATTGTACCCGATGTATTTTACCCTGAGCACGTAAGCCCCCGGTTTAAGTTTTTCAATTTTAAAACTACCGTTTTCATCGGTTACCATGCCACCGGCAACTACCGAGTCCTTAACTGAAATAACAGAAACAGCCGCATATTCAATGGGTTGCTGGGAAACACTGTCAATTATTGAGCCTGAGACAGTTCCTTCAGAATTAAACACTTGATTTCCATGTAACGGGTCGGCCTGGGCCCTTGTAAAATGACCCGAAACAGCGAGTAACAGTACCAGGATGAAACGTAGTTTTTTCACTGCTTACAAAATTAACCAATTATTGTCTCAACATGTTTTTAATTTGTTATTTGCGTGCTACTATTAGGCCTATGCTTACCTTAGTACGGTAAAAATTGTTAAATTGAAGATCAAAGCCTGGATCAAAGCTTTTCGTTTACGAACACTTCCCCTTGCCCTGGCCATTATTTTTGCCGGAACCTCCATTTCAATTGTTTCGTTGCATGTTGGCCAGAGCTATACAGGCCCACAAACCGTTTTGTGGAAATTACCCGATCCGAACATATTTATTCTAACGCTTGTAACCACACTTTTTTTGCAAATCCTTTCAAACCTTGCCAATGATTATGGCGATTTTACGAAAGGTACCGATAGTAAAGACCGTGTTGGTCCTGAGCGCGCTTTGCAAAGCGGTGGCATCACAAAAAAAGAAATGTTCAGGGCCATTCTTTTATTTTCGGCAATGAGCTTTGTATCCGGAATGGGCTTGCTGTTTTACGTTTTCGGAACGGAAAACCCGCGCACATTGTTGACATTCGTGGG
>DASPJQ010000003.1:0-3997 GCA_035628535.1 Flavobacteriales bacterium
CATTTGTTTGTTCCCTTAATTGCAGGCGGACTTTTTGGTTTGATATGCATGTATAAAGGATGGCTGGTGGTAATTGCACCCGTAACGCTTATTTTTTACGGGCTTGGATTGGTTAGCGCTGCAAAATTCACATTCGGGGAAATTCTTTACCTTGGCATTTTGCAGGTTGTGCTCGGTTTATGCTGCATGTTCTTTTTAGGATATAGCTTGTTTTTTTGGGCATTTGGATTTGGTATTTTGCATATAGTATATGGCCTGGTCATTCACCGCAAGTATGAACGGCCTTGAGGACTGAGAAAATGGATTTTATAAAAAAATTAAATAAAGCGTTTGACAGCAGGCTGCGGTTGGGAATTATGTCAATATTGGCCGCAAATGACTGGGTTGAATTCAGCCGGCTGAAGGAATTACTTGACGTAACGGACGGGAACCTTGCCAGCCATATTGCCGCGCTTGAAAAACTGGAATACATTGACGTTAAAAAACAATTTGTGGGGAAAAAACCACAAACAACGTATAAAATTACGCGTGCCGGTAAAAAGGCCTTTGCCGAACACCTGGATGCACTTGAAAAATTAATTAAAAACAGCTGATTTTTTTTACCCCTAAACTTTGTAATTCAAAGTACTTTTAAAAAATTATACTATGAAAATTGACCTCATTATTGCATACATACAGCGGTACACTTATGGGCATGAGAAAGATTTTGTGCCTCCGTTAACCGGCATTCACCTGGCAGCATTGGTCCCTGCCGGGCATACGGTGCGCCTCCTGCACCAACAAATTGACGAAATTCCTGTGGAGACCGATGCCGACCTGGTTGCCATTTCATTCTTTAGCGGGTTTGCACCTGCCGCTTACAAACTTGCCGAAGAATTCCGCAAAAAAGGAAAAACGGTTGTTGCCGGAGGGCCGCACGTTACTTACGCAGTTGAAGAATCGCTTGTATATTTTGATGCTGTTGTTACCGGTGAAGCAGAAGATGCCTGGCCGCAATTGATACAGGATGTAGAACAGGGTGAATTGAAAAAAATATACAAGGGAGGAGCACACCACCTTCAAAACATCCCCACACCGCGTTATGATCTGTTGTCCGACAAATTTTTTATTAAAAAAGTTATTCAGGCTACCCGCGGCTGCCCTTTTTCCTGCTCATTTTGCACCGTACCCTCGCTCAATCCCGGTTTCAGGATGCGGCCCGTGCAGGATGTGATACGCGATGCTGCATTCGATAATTTTCCGCATTGGTGGCAACGCAAAGTGGTTTGGTTCTGGGATGACAATCTGACCATTAACCGTAAATACATTAAAGAACTTTTACCTGAACTGAAAAAATTGAACAAGTGGTGGCTCACGCAGGCCAGCATTGATATAACAAAAGACGATGAATTGCTTGACCTCATGAAAGAATCAGGCTGCATAGGCATATTCCTGGGAATTGAATCGTTTGACAGGGAATCGCTGGCCGATGCCAATAAAAAACAAAATAAAATAACGCATTATAAAAAAGCGGTAAAAGCATTGCATAAACGCGGTATTACGGTCATGGCCGGATTCATTGCCGGGTTTGATCACGATACAAGGGAAAGTGTTGTGGAAATGGCCGACAACCTGATGAAAATTGGCATTGATGTGCCTTTCCTGAGCATTATGACGCCTTTCAGGGGAACGGCACTGTACCAAAAAATGGAAAACGAAAACCGCATGCTTACCGAACGTGACTGGAGTTTTTACAACGGGTACAATGTTACATTCAAACCCAATAACATGTCGCCCGAAGAATTGCTTGCCGCACACCGTCAGCTCTGGAAAAAAGCTTTTTCGTTCAGGTATTCGATCAGGCGCATGTTGCGCGGATTGTTTACGCTACGGGGGGGCGCACTGCTCATGTCATTATGCATGAACGGGTTTTACTGCCTCAAACGCATGCGCAGAAATTACCCGGCCGACATGGCGCGCGGTTATAAATGGAAAACATACAAACCACAATCTATCAATACTTCCGCTGATGTCAAACCCCAATATATCCATCAATTATGAAAAACAAAATCATTTTAATTTTACTTTCAACAGCGGCCTGGAGTTACCTGTTTTACCGGCAAACACCCGGTATCAACCATGCTGTTTTCAGTGTTGTACTTGTGCTTGCATTTGCCCTGGGCAATATTCAGCTTTTAAAAAACAAGACCTGGTTGCTGGCTGCCGTCACCTGCCTTGGTTCAGGTTTACTTACCGCTATAAACGGTGGTGAACTCAACCTGCTGATTAACGTATGGTGTTTTTTAATTATGGCTTTTGTAAGCTTTCAGCACCGCCTTTCACTAATTACAGGTTGTTTTTTTGCCGGCATTTCGTCCATCAGCTCATTTTTAATTACACCCTTCTCAAAGCTGGTGAACCATGCACCGCAAAACACTGTTGACAATACCGCAAATGAACGAAAACTCAAATGGTACCACATGCTCATACCTGTTTTTTTCATTTTTATTTTTTTCATCCTTTACCGCGAATCAAGCAGTGCATTCAAAAACCTTACAAATTTTATTGACCTGAGCTTTATTTCGTCCGAATGGTTCTTTTTCACTTTTGCCGGTTTTATTTTCCTTTTCGGTCTTTTTGTGCCCCCGGCCGAATTTAATTTCCTGCTAAAGGAAACTTCATTCTCCAACCATGAGATCCCGGTCCATACGTGGAAAACAAACGGGTTCCTTCGCACAGGCCTTATGCTGTTTATTTCCCTTGATCTATTGCTTGCCATTGTAAACGTTTCAGATGTGGTCTACCTTTCGTGCATTGACATCAAGGCTATGGACATGACCTATGCCGAGCTCATACACCAGGGAATTGGAAGCCTTGCATTTTCGCTCATACTTGCTGTTGGGTTCATACTGCTTTGGATCAACCAGGAAAACGGTGACGCCCGTCTGACGCGAATGCTCAAAACAGCTGCCCTCACGTGGATTGCGCTCAACCTTGTATTGATTGGAACAAACATTTACAAAAACGTGCTCTACATCAATGCCTACGGGCTTACCCATTTACGCATTGGCGTTTATTTTTTTCTCTTGCTTGCATTTGCTACCCTGGTTTTTTGTGCAGTTAAAATCCATCAAAAAAAGAACAACATTTTCATGTACCGCAGGTTCGGCCTGACCCTATTTTCACTGGCTGTTTTATTCAATTGTTTTAACTGGGACAAAATCATTACCAGGCACAACATTGACTTGTACAAACACACCAACCTGGCTCCTGATGCCTGTTTCCTGCTTGACCTTGATCCCAATTGTTTGCCCATGATTATTGGCAACTGGAACATATTGAATCCTGATGACAACGCATGGCTTAACCGTGAATTGGATTTCCGTTGTATGAAATTCAACCATCAATTTGAAATGAAAAACTGGCGCTCGCAAACAGTTAACAATTATGCTACGCATGATGCATTGAAAAATTATAAGCCACTCACCGATTACAAATACAATGAGAATGATTATGCCCGGCAGTTCAGGAACCCAGGTGAATTCTGATCACGAGAATTAGTCCGTTTCTGCCTTTTTTGGCCACAGATAATGCAGATTGGTGCAGATTTTTAATGTTGTGCCGTAGTGCCGTTGCGGGAAGTCTTTCTCTGCATCTCCGCGAGCAATTTAACCATAAGCATAGGATGTTTGATAGTGAGAGAGAACACCATAGAATCACCCACGGCACTGTTAGAAAACACAGAGGAAATTACACAAGCAGCGTATAACAAAAACTCCGCCCAGGTGAAGGCGGAGTTCTCTACGTTGTATACTACTGCTCTTTTACTAAAACAGGTGAGCCCGCAAATAAGATTGATGTTGTAAACAGGTAGTAGCGGCTCTGTGATTTTCAGGCGAGAAAATCAATAAAGAACGAAAGCAGTATTTTTTCAATTCCAAATAGTCAGATTCCAGCCAATGAAAGATATTATTACCGGTTCAATCATATATTTCATTATCTAAACATTCTACTCGAT
>DASPJQ010000004.1:0-1236 GCA_035628535.1 Flavobacteriales bacterium
AAACAGATTACATGGCGCATTCCATCCCGAATGAATCGTTCAGGCGGGCATATAACTTATAAAAATAAATTATGCACATATGAAATATATTGCACATTTAAAAAAAGATAAAAAAATGGGCCAGGTTATGAAGGTTACCAAACCATATGTACCAAAAAAAGAAAAAGACCTTTATTCCATTTTGCTTCGTTCCATTGCGGGACAACAATTATCGGTAAAAGCAGCAGCCACCATTTGGGAACGATTCCTGAATTTGTTCCCAAAAAAATACCCTGAAGCAAAATTGCTGGTCAAAATGAGTGATGAAAAATTACGAAGTGCAGGTTTTTCGTACCAAAAGGCCGGTTACCTTAAAAACATTGCAGCTTTTAGCATGAAAAACAAACTGGATCATGCAACACTGTCTAAAATGAACGATGCGGAAGTAATTGTATACCTCACCCAAATAAAAGGCGTGGGAAAATGGACCGTTGAGATGCTCCTGATGTTTGCGCTGGAGCGCCCTGATGTTTTTCCAAGCGGTGACCTGGGTATTTTAAATGGTATGAAAAAGATTTATAAACTAACCGAAGAAGGAAAAGCGCTCAGGATTAAATGCGAACAAATTGCCCTTAAATGGGAACCATACCGCAGCCACGCTTGTTTTTATATATGGCCGTACAAGGACAGCGTATAATGTACCTTCTTTTGGCCTTAAGCCCTGCTCAAGTAAGACTTTTTCTATTAACTTTACAAGAGCCATGAAACCTGATCAATTGCATCTGAGATATTTTTTTTGTCTTGTTTTTTTATGGTGTTCAACGCAGTCATACGCCCAAAGCGCCCGTTTCAAACAACTTACAGTTGATGATGGCCTTCTGCAAAATTCGGTCGGTTCTATAAACCAGGATAAGGCCGGGTATATTTGGATTGCTACAGGAGCCGGCATCAACATGTATGACGGGTATGATTTCAAATCATTCAGGCATAAGCCGAATGATCCTGGTTCGCTTTCAGCCAACGAAATAACATTTGTTTTCCCTGACTCAAAAAACAATTTATGGATTGGCACGCGCTATAATGGCGTGAACAGAATGGACCTGAAGACACACAAAATTACACGATTAAAAAGTGATGAAAAAGGAAACGGGAACTATAACGCGGCAGGTGCATTTTGCATCCTGGAAGATAAAAACGGATTTATTTATATTGGCGGCAATAACGGTCTTAACATTTATAATCCATCTACAAAAAAAT
>DASPJQ010000005.1:0-1364 GCA_035628535.1 Flavobacteriales bacterium
TGGAGTGTATGATCATATCCTCTCCACGGTGTTTGCACAAACGGGAAGCTTGTTCTGAACGTTGTATCGTTGGTGGTTACCCCAGCGGTAAAGCCGAGTACGCTCAATAAGTCATCGGTAACCGGACTTCCTGAAACCGGATAGTCATCATACCATAATCCAATTGCGGCCAGGGCTATGCCCGATACAGCTTGTAGTTCAATGGTGGTAACATCGTCTTCAAGCCTGCGGCCGTTGGGGAAACCATCCATGTTTGGAATCCATTGCAACGCTGCGGTACCATTATATGCAGGATCGGTTAATCCAAGTACGGCACATTGTACAATTCCAAGTGAAGAAAACTTCGGATGCGTACGCGGTGTTGGCGGTGTTGCCATGTTCAGGCGTAACATATCGCACATGGTGGGAAGGAAATTATTGATAAACGGTTTGCCGGCAGCAAGCGGATTTCCTACCGGTTTGCCGGTGGCCAACTGGTACGGTGCAAGGTTTGGAACGCCTGTATAAAAGATTGGTAAAATGTCAACGGCACGCGGGCTTGTACTGTCAGGTAATAAAATTGTACCGAACACGGCATCGTCAAGCGCTGTGCCTGCAACAGCTGCGGTACCTTTTAAATCAAAAAGTCCTTTTTTGGTGTTGCGGAAATCAAATGCACCCAATGAAGCAGTTTGCATACGTAATTCATTTAATGCAGGCACAGCACCGCCAAATTGCGAATCATCCATATACAAAGCCAATTCCGGATTTTCAAAGTATGGAATAAAAGCGGCATCACCGGTGTAAGGGTTTGCTGCATTCCAGGCGTCTTTCATGCCAACAGGAATAACTGCTTCATTGGTAAGCGGCATACCCAGGCGCGAAACCTGCACCCATGGACCCGAATAGGCCTCAGCAGCTGAACCTGCGGTAAGTGTTTTGACCTGCGGGCGACTGGCCGAAGCCCAGATACCTATTACATAGTTTCCATCAAGAATATCTGATTTCATTGTTAAATCCTGACCTGACTTTTGTAACATATCAACAGGTATTGACAAAGCAATGGTATGACAATTGAAACGTGCCAATCCGTCTTTAGGTGCGTTAGTGCTATTTCCGTTAGGGCGGAAATTTCCAAGGTCAAACGCTCCTGCGAGGTCTACAAAAAACGGGTCATCAGCCGGGCCGCAAAACACGTCTTCACCGGTTGCTGCCGTAGTTATGGCATTGCCCCAGGTGGTTGCGTATGCTACATTTAAACCAACAGGACCTTCAGAACGCGGACCGATGTTTGCCGGTGGAACAGTACCCGATGCCACAATGGTTGACCAGGTTGCACCGCCATCGGTACTTTTTTCGCACACATAGGTTGTTTTGATGTTTTG
>DASPJQ010000006.1:0-18742 GCA_035628535.1 Flavobacteriales bacterium
AGGCCGTGTTGTTATCACCGGCTTGCGCAAGTTTTGACCTGTTTGAAAATTATGAAGACCGCGGACAAAAATTCAAGCGTGCTGTCAAGGCCCTGTAATGAATGCAAACAAAAAAGCAAAATAAGTTAAGATCTTACCGCAATAAAATGGTGGAGACAAGGCAAAGTAGCCTTGACTTTTTCACTGGCGTTGAGTTCAGGTATGAGCAGGTGGGCCTTCTCAACGGCTGCATGGTTATTAATGATAGCCGTTCAACTGACCTTGAAGGTACCCTTGATTCGCTTACGGTAACAAATACGCCTGTGCACCTTATTATGGGTGATGCCGATGTGCAGCAACTGATGCAGCACCTGGCTTCCGAAATCAAGCTAAAGGTTGTAACGCTTGGTGTGTACGGTGCAACCGATTTTACAAAACGGTTCGAAGTTTCAAATTTGGTTGATAGAACTGTTTACAGTAAAAAACTTGACGATGTTTTTTTGCAGATGGTGAATTGGCTCAAGCCCGGTGAAACGTTGTTGTTTAGTCCCGGAGCAGTGAGCAACAAATTTGATGATTTTATAGTGAGCGGTACCTATTTTAACAGTTTGGTAGGGCCTTATATAAACAGATAGTGAAAACGTTTTTTACATACCTTAAAGGCGACCGTGTAATATGGATGATAACCATATTGCTCGGTTTGTTGTCATTGGTATCGGTGTATAGTTTCACCAGCATTCTTACGAGCCAGCATAAAAATGTATCAACCGAAGATTACTTGTTCAAACATGTTGTTATGCTTGTTACGGGAATTTTGCTGATGTATTACGCGCACAATTTGAAGTTTACCTATTATTCAAAACTGTCGAAACTGGCCATTTGGCTGGCGGCTATATTGTTGCTGCTTACCATGTTTATTGGTGTATCAATCAACTCGGCCGACCGTTGGATAGTTATACCTTTTTTAGGCATTAATTTCCAGACATCGGATTTTGCCAAATTGGTACTCATTATATACGTTGCACGCATGCTGGCCATTAACCAGCCGTTTATTCACGAATTTAAAAAAGGAGTACTTCCCATCCTTATTCCGGTTATTGTAATTTGCGCATTAATTCTTCCTGGTAACTTTTCAACAGCTGCTATGTTGTTTGCATTGTGTTTTGTCATGATGTTTTTTGGAAGAGTACAATTGAAACACCTGGGATTGATTGTGGCAGTTGCAGTTGCAGGATTTTTATTCCTTGTTTTACTGGCAAAAGTGTTTCCCGATTTACTGCCGCGACTTGAAACATGGATCAACCGCTTTTTCAACTGGAGCGAAAGTAACCCGGCTGAAGCATGGCAGATAAATAATGCAAAAGGGGCCATATACCATGGAGGACTAACGGGGGTAGGACCGGGTAACGGAACATTGAAAACGATATTACCGCAGGCCTATGCCGACTTTATTTTCGCTTCATTTATTGAAGAGTTTGGAATTATAGGCGGTGTAATACTGGTATTGTTGTATCTCATTTTATTTTACAGGGCCATACGCATTGCTTCAAAAAGCGAAAAAGTGTTTGGCACCTTTATGGTTGCAGGATTGGGAATGCATTTATTGGTACAGGCTTTTATTAATATGATGGTTTGTACAGGTCTTGTTCCGGTAACAGGTCAAAATATGCCGTTGTTATCCATGGGAGGAACATCAACATGGTTCACCTGTTTGTCCATTGGAATAATACTCAGCGTATCAAGGTCGGTTACCGTTGAAGTGGGCGAAACGGAAAAAGTGAAACCAAAAACATCAGAAGAAAAGACTGATGAAAAAAATGCAGAGGGTTATGCCGTTGCGTAAGGTCATTATAAGCGGTGGCGGCACGGGCGGGCATATTTTTCCTGCAGTGGCCATAGCCAATGCGCTGAAAGAAAGATATAATGATATTGATATTTTGTTTGTAGGTGCCATAGGGCGTATGGAAATGGAAAAAGTTCCGGCCGCAGGATACAAAATTGAAGGGTTAAATATAAGTGGAATACAGCGGAAACTGACATTGAAAAATTTTGCAGTTCCGTTTAAAATTATAGGAAGCACGTTAAAGGCGAAAAAAATTTTGAAAGCGTTTAAACCAGATATCGTGATTGGAACCGGGGGATTTGCCTCAGGGCCTATGTTGCGCGCTGCCGCTAAAAAAGGTATACCAACCGTTATACAGGAACAAAATTCTTTTCCGGGATTAACGAATAAAATACTTGCAAAGCGGGTTAATAAAATTTGTGTGGCGTTTGATGGATTGGAAAAATATTTTCCGAAAGAAAAAATAGTTTTGACAGGAAACCCGGTGCGAAGTGAGGTGGTGAAATTACAAGGCAAACGTCCAAGAGCAGCAGAATTTTTTGCATTGGATGAAAGCAAACCCACGATATTAATTGTTGGAGGCAGCCTTGGAGCACGTACCATTAATCATGCGGTTAAAAAATTTGCAACCGAGTGGAACCGGAACTACCAGGTGATATGGCAAACGGGAAAGCCGTTTTACGAGGAAGCCATAAAACATGTTGATGAGAACAAATTGAACAATGTCAAAGTATATGATTTCATTGCGAAAATGGACCTGGCTTATGCCATGGCCGATGCGGTGATTTCCCGCGCTGGTGCCATTGCTATTTCAGAACTGTGCCTTGTACAAAAACCGGTTGTGCTTATTCCTTCGCCAAATGTGGCTGAAGACCACCAAACCAAAAATGCTATGGCCCTTGTGAACCATGGTGCGGCTGTTTTAATAAAGGATGCCGAGGCGATTGAAAAGCTGGGGAACTGCGTGGATGAAATAATGGGCAGTACCAAAAAACAGGAACAGCTTAAATTAAATATAGGAAAACTCGGACTGACAAATGCAACCAGTGCAATTGTTGGTGTAATTGAACAATTGGTGAAATGATGAACAAAGTGAAAATAGTGTATTTGCTGGGTATTGGTGGCATTGGCATGAGCGCCCTGGCACGCTATTTCAATCATTTCGGTTGTTTGGTATCAGGTTACGACAAAACACCGACAGCGCTTACCGATAAATTACTGACCGAGGGGATCAACATTCATTTTGAAGATTCAATTGATTTGTTGCCGCCTCAATTGCGTGAAGGAAAAGCAGGCGATGAGATATTAATTATATATACACCCGCTATACCGAAAAACAATACGCAGTATAATTATTTAATTGAAAAAGGCTTTAAATTGTTGAAGCGGTCAGAAGTTTTGGGTGAGATAACGAAAAATGCAAATAGCATTGCAATAGCCGGTACACATGGCAAAACCACTACTTCCACGCTGGTGGCTCACATATTAAAACATGCGGGTCAAAATGTGAATGCTTTCCTGGGAGGAATTTCAGGAAATTACAATACCAATTTACTGCTGGCTGGGAATGCAAACCAAACCGTGGTTGAAGCCGATGAATACGATCGTTCTTTCTTACGGTTGTTTCCCAACGTGGCTGTGATTACGTCAATGGACCCGGATCACCTTGACATTTACGGGACCGAGGCTGAAATGATAAAATCGTACAACGAATTTGCAACACAGGTAAAACCGGGAGGTGTATTGTTTTACAAATACGGGTTGCCGGTACAGGGTGCAAAACACGCCTTTACCTATGGGTTTGATGAAAAGGCCGATTATTATGCGCATAACATTAAAATTGTAAATGGCGCATATACGTTTGATTTGAAAACCCCATCACAACACATAAGCAATATTGGTGTGGGCTTGCCGGGGCGGCACAATGTAGAAAATGCAGCAGCAGCTTTTGCCGTTTCAATGCACGAAAATATTGAAATTGATAAAATAAAAGAAGGTATTAAAACATATAAGGGAGCAAAACGCAGGTTCGAGTATGTAATTAAGGAAAATGATTTGGTTTTTATTGACGATTATGCGCACCACCCTGAAGAACTGCGGGCCTGCATTTCGAGTGTAAGGGAAATGTATCCAGGCAAAAAGATACTGGGTATATTTCAGCCCCACCTGTATACCCGCACGCGTGATTTTGCCGATGCTTTTGCAAAATCCCTTGACTTGTTGGATGAGGCGGTGCTCATGGAAATTTATCCGGCACGTGAACTGCCCATTGAAGGCGTAAATGCAAAAATGCTGCTGGATAAAATGCACAACCGGAACAAAAGCATTAAAACACGTGAAGAAATTCCTGCATATGTTCGTTTGTGCAAAATGGATGTTGTAGTAACACTGGGCGCTGGCGATATTGATAAATTGGTTGAACCCATTCGAAAGGAGTTGATGGCATGAAGAAAATAATTGGTATAGGTACATGGGTGGCGCTGGGGCTGGTGTTTATTGTACTATGGGGTTTTACTTCATCGGAACAAAATGACCGCCTGTGCGATAAGCTGGTTGTAATTGTTGACCAGTCAAACGGATGCCGGTTTGTTGATAAAAACGAAATTGAAGTGAAGTTACGTGAGAGCAACCTTTATCCCGTGGGTAAAAAAATTGGCTACATTGATTTAAATGAAATTGAAACCAGCCTTGATAGGATAGCCGAAGTAAAAAAAGCAAGTGTGTATAAAAATTTGAATGGAACTGTTTCTATCTGGATTGAACAACGTAAACCAATTGTGCGTGTAATGAATTCTGATGGGTCGCAGTTTTACCTTGACGAGGAGGGATACCAAATGCCTTTATCAGATACGTATACGCCAAGGGTGCCTGTGGTTACCGGGCGCATTAATGAACCCCTGACTGAACGAAGCGTGCCAGAAATTATGAAAAACGAGACCCTGTCGAAAACAGTTAAGTCAGATGAGGTATACACATTGGTAAAGTACATAACAAAAGATAAATTTTGGAATGCCCAAATACAGCAAATCAATTTTAATCGCAACAACGACCTCGAATTGATCCCCACATTGGGTAACCACCTGGTGGTGTTTGGCGATCTTGAGCACATGGAAGAAAAATTCAATAAACTGAAAATCTTTTATACTGAAGGTCTCAACCATTTGGATTGGAACCGGTATGATACAATAAATATAAAATTCAGAAACCAGGTAATTTGTACAAAAAAGTAAATAACCACAACAATATAAATTATGGAATCACCAGAGATCATCGTAGGACTTGACATCGGAACCACCAAAATCGCATGTCTGGTTGGCCGTAAAAACGAACACGGCAAAATTGAAATATTGGGAATGGCGCGTACCGAATCGCTTGGTGTTAGACGCGGTGTTGTTTCCAACATTGACCAAACCGTTCAATCCATTAAAAATGTAATTGCCGAAGCCGAGGCTAAATCAGGGGTTGAAATAGGCGTGGTAAATGTAGGCATTGCCGGGCAGCACATCAAAAGCCTCCAGCACCGTGGAATACGTACGCGTGTTACCATGGACGATGAAATTTCGCAAAAGGACATTGATGCCTTGATTGAAGATATGTATAAGTTGGTGATGTTACCGGGAGAGGAGATCATTCACGTGTTGCCGCAGGAATACATTGTGGACAATGAGCAGGGAATCAAAAATCCCATTGGTATGGCCGGGGTGCGGCTTGAGGCCAATTTCCACATTATTACAGGGCAAATTGCGGCTGCCAAAAACATACACAAATGTGTTGCAAAAGCAGGGCTCGAGGTTGAAGATTTAATTCTTGAACCGTTGGCATCTTCTGAAGCTGTATTAAGCGAGGAAGAAAAGGAAGCGGGCGTAGTATTGGTTGATATAGGCGGTGGAACAACTGATATTGCTATTTTCCAGGACGGCATCATCAGGCATACAGCGGTAATTCCATTGGGTGGTAATGTAATTACCGATGATATAAAAGAAGGATGTACCATAATAGGCAAGCATGCCGAGTTGCTGAAAGTGAAATTCGGTTGTGCCCTTGCCAGCGAAAGCCAGGCCAATGAGATTGTGGTTATTCCGGGGCTTAAAGGTCAGAAACAAAAAGAAATATCGGTGAAAAATGTTTCACACATAATTCAGGCCCGCATGGAAGAAATAATTGAGCATGTATACTATGAAATTAAAAATTCAGGGTACGAGAAAAAACTGATTGGCGGTATTGTTGTAACGGGTGGTGGTTCCCAGTTAAAACACATTACGCAGTTATTTGAGTACATTACCGGCATGGATACCCGCATTGGCTTTCCCAATGAACACCTGGGAAAAGGAGCGGAACTGGTTACTTCTCCCATGTATGCCACGGGCGTTGGATTGGTGATAAAAGGTTTTGAAAAATATGCCCGTCAACAACCAACCAAAACAACTTCAGTTAAAACACACACTGAAAAAACAAAGGGAAGGTTTTTTGAGGCCATTTTCAGCCGCGGAAAAAAATTCTTTGATGACGATGAGGTGAATTAGACGTTAGACATCGGACAGGAGGCGAAACATCTCTTCAAACAGCAACTACAAACTGTAAACTAATTAACTAAACAAGAACCAACACAAACAACTATGATACGTTTTGATTTACCAAAAGAAAACTCATCCATCATCAAGGTGATAGGAGTGGGTGGTGGTGGCAGCAACGCTGTGAACCACATGTACACCCTGGGTATTAAGGGTGTCGATTTTTTAGTATGCAATACCGACAAACAAGCGCTTGAAAAAAGCCCTGTTCCAATGAAATTGCAATTGGGCGGCACGCTAACGCAGGGACTCGGTGCCGGGTCAGTGCCCGAGGTGGGAAAAAATTCAGCCATTGAATCCATTGACCATATCAAAAGCATTCTTGCCGAACATACCAAAATGGTATTTATTACCGCTGGTATGGGTGGAGGTACCGGTACCGGTGCAGCACCTGTAATTGCGCAGGCAGCGCGCGACATGGATATTTTAACTGTTGGAATCGTTACAATTCCATTCGCGTTTGAAGGAAAACGCAAACGTCAGCAAGCAGAAATCGGGATTGAAGAAATGAAAAAGAACGTGGATTGCCTGTTGGTAATTGCCAACGATAAATTGCGCGAGATCTATGGCAACCTCAGTATTTCCGAATCGTTTGCCCAGGCCGATAATGTATTGACCAGCGCTGCAAAAAGCATTGCCGAGTTAATTAGCATTACCAAGAAAATGAATGTTGACTTTAACGATGTGAGCACCGCTATGAAAAACAGCGGGGTTGCCTTAATGAGTTCGGGAAGCGCCACTGGTGAAAACCGTGCCATTAAAGCAGTTGAGCAGGCGCTCAATTCACCATTGCTGAATGATAACGATATAACCGGTGCCCGTTATGTATTGCTTGATTTAACCAGCGGTACCGATGAAATTACCATGGACGAGTTGGGTGAGATTACCGATTTCCTACAGGATTCAACCGGTATGAGTGCCGATATTAAAATTGGATACGATGTGGACCCATCGCTTGGTGACCGTGTTAATGTGACCATTATTGCTACCGGCTACAATCAACAACCTATTCCGGAAGCGAAAATGAAGGATGAAAAGCGTACCGTACTGAAGCTGGATGAAACGGCCAATGAAATTACACAACCTATTTCAAACCCTACCAATTCTTCAGTCACTGCCGAACCTGAAATGTATGTGAAAACAGTAGAGCCTGTAGCAGAAAAACCGGTAGAGCAGCCTGTAAATACATTTACACCTGAAACCATTACCAACACAACCAATACCTGGGAAACAACCAACAAAACCGAAACCCTTAAACCGGTTGAAGAAAAGCAGGAAATTACACGTGTTGATTTGTTTTCAAACTCTGAAACAGAAGAAACGGTAAGCGAAAAAACGAATGAGTTTACCTGGAACAATCCTGTTACCAATGAAAAAACCGTTGAGGAAATAAAAAACGCTCCGGTAGACGATTCGAAAAAGTATTTTATACTGACCGATTCATTTGAAGATAAAATTGAAAGCAAAACAGAAAATAAAACAGTAAACCCGGTTGAAACTGAAATGGAAAATTCGGTGGAGGCTAATAACGAGAAAAATTATTCGGCCGAGGACCAGCAAAAATTAAACCTGGAACGGTTGGCCCGCATTCGCGAACTCAACGCAAAATTAAAAACCGCCAATGGTTTGAACGACCTGGAAAATGAGCCGGCTTATAAGAGAAGGAACATCAATCTGACAAACATTACGCATTCATCGGAATCGCAAATGTCAAAGTTTACTGTTGACGGTGATGGAAAGAGCGGTGATATACGCACCAACAACTCGTTTTTGCACGACAATGTAGATTAAGGAAATTCATGGTTTAAAATTTAAGGTTAAGGTTGATACCGCTTGATTTTGAATACGCCAGATGAATCTTAAATTTTGTAACTTTGGTTTAACACTTATGCCTGTTAAACACACCCTTGCCCGTTGAACATTAAAGCTGACAACCGCGGCTTAATACAGCGGTGTCAGTATCCCTGATAAGCCTTGCTTCGTCAGGACCTTAAACTGTAAATTATTTTAGTATGAGTTTAACAGATAAAATAAACGCTGACATAAAAACGGCCATGCTTGCCAAGGAAAAGGACAAACTGGAAGCATTACGTGCCATAAAAGCAGCTTTATTGCTGGAATCAACCAAAGGCGGGAGTACGCAAATTACACCTGAAATTGAAGTCAAAATCCTGCATAAACTGTACAAGCAACGGGTTGAGTCGGCCGATATATTTAAGCAACAAAGCCGGAATGATTTGGCCGATGCAGAAATGTTCCAGGCTGATATCATTAAAACCTATTTGCCAGAGCAGTTAAACGAGGAGCAGATTAAGGCAGCGGTGAAAGAAATAATTGACCAGGTGGGTGCCAAAACAGCTGCTGATATGCCCAAGGTAATGGGCCCTGTTATGCAAAAACTCAGTGGCAAAGCCGAAGGGAAATTGATTTCAGCCATTGTAAAGCAAATGCTGAGTTAATGTATCAATAAAATTTGTGTGGTTACAAATGGAAGTCCCCGGTCAACAGCCGGGGATTTTGTTTTTTTAAATCAGACCTCTTTCCTGATCGAAGCAAAGGATCTGGCTTGATCTGGAAAAATAAAAAATTGCTATCTTCAATGAATGAAATCACCGGCCATTCAAAAGCAATCATTCGATTTTCTTAAAAAACTTTCCAAAAATAATAACCGCGACTGGTTCAATAAACACAAAGAAGAATATTTGATTCACCGGGAAAATTTAATTGATTTTGCCGATGCTTTATTGTTTAAAATGAACCAGCACGACAAGATTGAAACTGAATCAGGAAAGAAAAGTTTGTTCAGGATTTATAAGGACGTGCGCTTTTCAAAGGACAAAACGCCCTACAATACCCATTGGAGCGGATTCTTTAAACGTGCCACCAAAAAACGGAGGGGTAGCTATTATTTTCATTTAAAGCCGGGAGATTCATATGTCATCATCGGGTTCTGGGGCCCCAATCCGGATGATATGATCCGAATACGAAAAGAAATGCATTTAAACCCCGAAGGATGGGAAAAGGTGTTGAACAATAAGACATTTAAAAGCACATTTGGAAAAATGCAGGGCGAAAAATTAAGTTCGGCCCCACGCGGGTATGAAAAAAATCATCCGGCAATAGAATTATTGAAATACAAACAGTACCTGCTCAAACATGCATTCACTGATAAAGAAGTACTAAGCAATGATTTCGTAGTAAAAGTCAATGATGTATTCAAAAAAGCAAGGCCTTTTCTCGATTTTATGAGTGAAACATTGACGACAAATGCTGACGGAGAGCCGCTGTTTTAACAAACGACTCACGCTGGTTTTAGTTCTGATCCATAAAAAAACCCGGATGTTGTCCCAAGGCTTGGAATATAATTAAAAAAGCTTATTTCACCAGGGTACCGCTTACTATAGCGGTATTTCCAGTCAACCTGTAAAAATACATGCCCGAAGTGAATGCTGATGCATCCAATGCATAACGGTTCCCGGTAAACGAAGTTGTGAACACCGTTTCGCCAATTGAATTCATTACTACCAATGAATAACTTCCGTTTTCTTTCGTTTCAAAATTTACTGCGCTGTTAAACGGGTTCGGATAAACGGTGTGCTCAAACAACGCGTTTTCAGCAATACCAATAGCGCACGATCCGGCTGAACAAAAAGTAACGGTCCCTGCAATTGTACCAAAGTTATTGTCAAAATCAGTGCCTGATAAGTCGCATACATCCAGCGTGCCGGTTACCGTACCCACGTTGGAGCTAACACCGGCTACGCAATAATCACCGCTTCCATCCATTGTTTCTGAATTGTTTAAATCCACCGCAATGGAAATAGTCCCGTTATTGGTAAACGTTGCGGTGCCTGCAATGGTATCGCCATTCCAAAAGTTGTTGTCAATTACAATTAAATTATCGTTCGTAAATGTTTCACTGTTCCACAAATCGAAATCAATTTGCATTTCAGCGTTATTGATAACGTTTCCTGAGGTATACAAATTGTCCATTGTGAATCCAGGTCCCCCGTTGTTATTTAATGTTCCCGAGTTAAAAATATCAGTGGCATTAACGGTGCCCATATTGGTAAGGGTACCGGCAGTTGCAATAACAGGCGCATTTACCGTGCCAGAATTTGTAAAGATTGCATTGACATTAATGTAAAGCGTATCGCTAACATTAAATGTCCCCGAATTTACCGTATTGGCAGTAAGGTCAACAGCGTAAGCATTCTGAATGGTGAACAGTCCGGTATTGCTGAACGTTCCACCGCCATGGTAAAAATCACCCAGATTAACAATGCCATTGTTTGTAAACGAACCGCCCGTGTATGCAAACGCACGTGTAGGTATATCGCCATTCAGGGCTCCTGCAGCATTAATGGTAACCGATCCGCTTGTGTACCCAAAATCGGCATCAAGCACAACAGTGTGGTTAATAATAATGTTATCGCCTGGCACCGGTATGCAGGTACAATCCCAGGTAAATGGATTGGTGGCGTTTCCATTCATAACCGAAGTGCGGGTGGCGCGTGTTTGGGCATATGCAACCTGGCTTAAGCCCGCAAACATTAGTGTAGCAAAAAGTAAATATTTATTCATGAATATTGATTTTATATAAAAGTACAATTTTTGATCCACCAAATTGCAAGAATTGGGCCATAAAATGGATAAAAATTATTCTTTGCGTGTTAAATGAACAATTCCGGCCCCTGTGCAAACTACGGCCAGCGGTAAAGGTACATAATAGTAATCGCGGAATTCGGTCAAATGCCCGTTATGGCTGCCAACCTGGTACATTACAAAAGCAGATAAGCAACATACGGCTGCTAAAACAATATAAATAACACCGCGCTGCATTTCTAACGGTATGAATGCCGTTCCCCGAAAATAAGGTTCCCGATGCGAACCATGTTGCTGCCGCATTGAATGGCCAATTCATAGTCGCCACTCATGCCCATTGAAAGGATTTGGGGTTTGAAATTTGAGGTTTGAGGCTGGCGCGGGTTTGGTGAAATGGGTGTGGTTGGGGATTGCTCTGTTAATTGGGTTTCAGATTTTTGATTTAAGACTTCTGAAACGGAGTTTTCGGCCACATTGGACGTTGAATTTTGAAGGCCGTAAATCAAACTTCTTACTTTATCAAACAATTCTTTTACCTGTTTAAATTCCCTTTCAACCTGCGCCATATCCTGGGTGTTGCTTCCCATGGTCATTAACCCGCGTATTTCAATGTGATGCATGGAACCCAGTTCAGGATTTTTTATCAATGCAATAATTTCATCGGGATCAAACCCAAACTTGGTTTCTTCCTGTGCAATGTGCACCTGCAGCAGGCAGCCGATGACACGGTTATTTTTTGCGCCCTGTTTATTAATTTCTTTCAATAATTTCAGGCTGTCAACCCCGTGTATCAAATACACAAACGGTGCAATGTATTTTACTTTGTTACTTTGCAAATGGCCAATCATGTGCCACCGTATGTCGTGCGGAAGCATTTCCTGTTTTTCAAGCAATTCCTGCGCATAATTTTCACCAAAGTCGCGGTGGCCGGCCTCATAGGCTTCACGAATCAAAGTGGCGGGTTTGGTTTTTGATACGGCAACCAGGGTAACGGCATTTCCAATTTTATTTTTAATGAAAGCTATGTTTTGCGCTACTGCCATTGTTATTCAATCTTTATTGCTTTCACAGGATCAATGCGTGTAACAAGCATAACCGGCAGGAAAAATGCCAGCATGCATACTGTCATGGTCAGGCAATTTACAAACATGAACCCAACCCAGTCAAATTCCATGGGAACAGTGGTTACAAAATATGTTTCGGGATTTAATTTGAAGATACCTGTATAATGCTGGATGGCAAAAATAATGAACACCAGCATGTTTCCAATAATCAGTCCGCGTACAAGAATGTTAATGGTAAAATATAAAAATATATACCCAACGGTCATGTTTTCGGCCCCCATCGACTTAAGTAAACCTATCATCTTGGACCGCTCCAATATTAAAACCAGGATTGCCGAAACCAGGTTAATGATGGCTACAACCAGCATGAGTGTAATGATAATGCCCACATTCAGGTCAACAAGGTCAAGCCAGTTGAATATTTGCGGTTGTTGTTCTACAATGGTTTTAGTGCTGTAATGGGGTCCAATCAGTTTGTACAACCAGGCATCGGTGCTTTTTAAGTCTTCCCATTTTTTCAAATTGATTTCAAACCCGCCAGCATACAATCCGCTTGATCCTTTTAAATCACTTACCAGTACGCCTACGGCATTTTTACCATTGCTAACCACTTTTAAATAACTGTCCAAATTACCAGTGCCCAGGTTATCGGTTTCGCTAACATTTATATACACCGTATCGCTCACCAGTTTTTTAGCATCATCACCGGCCACAACGGTGTATTGACCGTTTACGGCAGGCAGGCGCAGCAAGGACCCCGCATAAGGCCGGCCGTTAATGGTCCAGTTAATTTTACCGGCTGTGGTAACCGCTGCCAGGCCTATTTCCACCTGCCCGCCTTTTAACGTATCATTCACATCTAAAACTGCGTTTATTCCCCAACCGTTAGCCCTTTGAATGTGGGCCATGTCAATAAAGGCCCATTCGTTGTCAAACTCTTCCAGCCCGGTTTCATAAATGCCGCATACCCTGAATTTCCTGAACTCAGGCGACACACTGAAATGCGCTTTTTTTGCAATCAGTACGCTGGCCAGCGTATCGCCAACCCCTACCGAAAGGTTATTGGCAATTTTGCGCGAAATAAGCATGTCTCTTGAAGGCTCCCCCTCAAATTGAATGAGCTTACCCTCCTTCAGGTTGTCCTTCAAAAATTTTTTATCAAAATCCTTATTGATCCCTTTAAACAAAACGCCCTGAATCTCGCGGTTGCCTTCGGTGTTTTTTTGCACGCGTTGAATGATACCCGGTTTATAGGCAATGGGTTGCATGCTGCTTATTTGCTCATAGCTTTTGTAATTTTTATAAAACTCCTGGTCAATGAGCATCCACTCGGCACCAACCTGGGCATCGTCAAGGTAAGGCATAACCTGTATATGTGAACCAAAACCAATAACTTTGGTACGGATTTGGTTCCTGAACCCATAAGAAATGAAAACTGACAGCAACATTACAGCCACACCCAGTGCCGTGCTGGTTACCGAAACCAGCAGCACCGGTCTTGCGTACCCGCTCATGTGCGAACCGCCCCTGATTAACCGCGCTGCTATGAACCGTTCAATTTTCATCCAACTAAAATATGCAAAGTATTGCTTTACGTTCCTGTTTTGTGTTTTTTTATACGCAAGTGCTTCTGCACAACTTGATATAAAGTTCAATAAAACCATTTTAACCGGTGCCGATCAGCTTGCGCAGCCCATTGATGGAATTTACATTAAAGGAAACATTGCTATAGTTGCCAATCAAACGTCCATTACCAGGAATAAAATACACCTGGTTGACACGCTTCTTGCCAGGAAAATAAGCGTCATTAAAATCTTTACTCCGGAACATGGATTGCGTGGAACAGCCGATGCGGGTGAAAAAATTGCAAATTCCATTGATAAAAAAACCGGGCTCCCGGTTATTTCACTTTATGGCAACAATAAAAAACCTACAGCTGATCAGTTAAAAGGAATTGACCAGGTGATTTTTGACCTGCAGGACGTTGGTGCGCGCTTTTATACCTATATATCAACCCTCCACTACGTAATGGAAGCCTGTGCCGAAAACAATATCCCGATTATGGTGCTTGACAGGCCGAATCCTAACGGTTTTTATGTTGATGGGCCCGTTCTCGATACAAGTTTAAAATCATTTGTGGGCATGCATCCTGTACCAATCGTACACGGTATGACAATGGGTGAATATGCAAAAATGATCAAAGGTGAAAAATGGATTAAAAATGCCGACAAGCTGAATTTAAGTGTTGTACCCTGTGTGAATTATTCGCATAAGGATTATTATGAATTACCCGTTCCTCCATCGCCCAACTTAACCAGCATGCAGGCCATTTATTATTATCCAACAACATGTCTTTTTGAAGGCACCGCACTTAGCGTGGGCCGCGGCACCAAACACGCCTTTCGCAACATAGGCATGCCCGGTTTTAAAACCGGTTCAACGTATTTTACCCCCAACCCAGCAGCAGGAGCTAAAGACCCTAAATACATGGGCAAAAAATGCCGCGGAATTTTTATATCCGACTCAATGGTAAATGCATTTCTGAAAAAACCAGCCCTTGATACGCATTTATGGATTTTTATGTACAAACATGCGGCCGATAAGCGCCAGTTTTTTATCCAGAAAGGCAGTTTTGATATATTGGCAGGCGACAAAATGTTAAAATGGGACATCATTGCTTCTGCCGTTTCGGGCGAAGACATTACCTACCGTTGGCAAACAGCCCTGGCCGACTTTAAACAAAAACGTAAAAAATACCTGCTATATCCCGATTATGAGTAACCGTTCCCTCATAATAACTATGGGGTATATTACACTCATTCTTTTTCCGCTAATAGCATTGCTTGTGTTGCATTTTGTAAGCGGCAGCTGGCAATTTATTTTTCAACATGGCTGGCCACTGTATTACCAGGTACCGGCTGGTATCGTGTTGGGTATAACCATTGGCCTGGGCTTACGTGAAATGCTCAAAACCAAGCCTTTTGCAGAATTGACGCACAAATACGCAGGCCTACTCGGGAATTTTGAACTGAACCGGTCTGAATACATTTTCTTATCGGTATGTGCCGGTGTTGGTGAAGAAATTTTGTTCCGTGGCTGTATTCAGTTCTATGCAGGCATTGTTCCAACGGCCCTTATTTTTGTGGGCATGCACGGGTATTTAAATCCGTTTGACCTCAGGATTACCCTTTACGGGTTCGTGTTGAGCGTAATTTTCATAGGGGTAGGCTACGTTATGGCATTTGGAGGTATTTACATATGCATTATTTTACACATTATCATTGATATTATCCTTTTTAGCCATTTACTATCGGCTCAAAAAAATAAAATTTAAGTGACACAGCCTTATTTTAGGGTATAATGCATATATTAGCAACACAATTTTAACGTATATGGCAAACCTGACGCAAGAGGGAACTCCCAAAACACCTACAATTATGCTGGATGAGCAGCAGGGTCTATTGGAATTATCAGGACGTTCAATCCCTGAAAATTCAATTGAGTTCTATAAGCCAATCCTTGATTGGATTGAAGGATATTCGGCAAATCCGAAACCTGAAACCAGGGTTAACATCAGGCTGGAATATTTTAATACCAGTTCATCAAAGTGTATTCTTGATTTTTTCAAAAAACTGGAAACACTTTCCAAGGGTGGTAAAACCAAAGTATCGGTTCACTGGCATTATGAAGAAGATGATGAGGACATGCAGGAAGCCGGTGAAGACTACCAGTCAATCATTGAAATTCCATTCAACCTTATTGCAGTCCAGGAATTATAAAAAATAGTGTTCCTTCTAATAAAGCAAAGCCTTGTCGCCCTTCGGAGATGAGGCTTTTTAATTATCATTTGGCATTATCAATGCGCTGGAGTCCTTGAAGCCATTCCTCTTTAAACCTGGTATTTATTGGGTATTGGCAACGAGATTGCAATACGTAATATTTTTCCATTCACAGCGGTACAAAACCTAAATTGATGATTGTTAACACACGTTGCTGATCAAAAATGCCTTTACTTCAAATTAATAATTTTCAATTCACAGAAAGGTAATCCAAAATTGCTGTATGCACCCGGTTTAAGATATCGTCCTGTTTGCTTTTTACAAATTTCTCACCGGTAATGTTTTCATATAACTCAATGTAACGTTCACTTATGCCGTTCACAATTTCTTCGGTCATTTCAGGCACCACCTGTCCTTCCTTTCCCTGGAAATTGTTTGTAATAAGCCATTGCCTCACAAATTCTTTTGACAATTGTTTTTGCGGTTCGCCTTTTTTTTGTCTTTCGGCATACCCATCGGCATAAAAGTAGCGTGAACTGTCAGGTGTCAGAATTTCATCCATCAAATAAATGGTGCTGCCAATTTTTCCAAATTCAAATTTGGTATCAACCAGTATTAACCCGCGTTCGGCAGCCAGTTTGGTTCCGCGTTCAAACAATTTATGCGTGATGTCTTCCATTTTTTTATAATCAGTTTCGCTGACTATACCGCGTTTTAAGATTTCCCCGCGCGAAATGTCTTCATCGTGTCCAACAGCCGCTTTGGTTGTGGGGGTAATAATGGCCTGTGGAAGTTTGTCGTTTTCTTTTAACCCTTCGGGCAATGTAACTCCGCAAAGCGTACGTTTGCCGCTGTTGTATTCACGGGCAGCATGTCCGGCCAGGTAACCGCGTATAACCATTTCAACCGCTATGGGGGCGCACATTTTTCCAATGGCAACATTCGGGTCAGGACTTGCCTCAAGCCAGTTGGGCACAATGTCTTTTGTAGCTTCAAGGAATTTTACGGCAATTTGGTTTAACACCTGTCCCTTGTACGGAATACCTGCTGGCAACACCACATCAAAAGCCGATATGCGGTCACTTATAACCATTACAAGCTTATTGTTATTGATGGTGTACACATCGCGTACCTTGCCCTTGTAAAAATTGGTTTGTCCGGGCAGTTTAAAATTTGTATTGCGTAAAGTTTCCATAGTTACCATGGGCTAAAATTATGGTAAAAAAATATGCTCATTGAAGGTTGTTTATAACCCGTAATTAGTCCTTTTTTATAAAGTAAAATCTGTGCAAATCAGTACTATCTGCCTAAAACCGCCACAATTAGACCAATTGCTCGAATAGAAACAGATCAGCAGGCGTGTCTGTCATGAATGCGTGCGAATGGTTTCCCGGTTCAGCATTCGTGCGTATTCGTGATAGAAAACCAGGGTAGCCAAATTCATTATGCGTGAACTTCGTGGCAAAAAGGGTGAGAACTGTGCTAATCTGTGTTATTTGTGGCAATTAAAGGGAAAAAAACTTTTTTTCAGTTCCCGTTTCCAATGGCAGTGACAATATCGTAATTTAGCCCTTACTATGATAGCCGAATTAAACAAAACATCTATGGATTTTCGCATTGAAAAAGACACCATGGGCGAGGTAAAGGTACCTGCCGACAAATACTGGGGCGCACAAACCGAGCGCAGCCGCAACAACTTTAAAATTGGTGCTGAAGGCAGCATGCCAAAGGAAATTATTTATGCGTTTGCTTACCTGAAAAAAGCGGCAGCGCATGCCAATACCGAGTTGGGCGTACTGCCGGCTGAAAAGCGCGACTTAATTTCAAAGGTATGCGATGAAATACTTACAGGGAAACTTGACAGCGAATTTCCCCTGGTGATCTGGCAAACCGGTTCAGGTACGCAAAGCAACATGAATTGCAACGAAGTGATTGCTTACCGCGCGCATGTGCTCAGCGGTGGAAAATTGACCGATGAAAAAAAAGTGCTTCACCCCAATGATGATGTGAATAAATCCCAATCAAGTAACGATACGTTTCCTACCGCCATGCACATTGCAGCGTACAAAATGGTTGCCGAAGTAACCATTCCAGGCATTGAAAAACTGAAAAACACGTTACAGAAAAAAGCCGCTGCCTGGAACAGCATTGTAAAAACAGGCCGTACGCATTTCATGGATGCCACGCCTTTAACATTGGGACAGGAATTTTCAGGTTATGTACAGCAACTTGAAAACGGCATACGCGCGCTTAAAAATGCGCTTGAAATGGTGCGTGAACTGGCCCTGGGTGGTACGGCCGTTGGCACCGGTTTGAATGCCCCTGGGGGATACGATGTTTTAGTTGCTAAAAAAATTGCCGAATTTACCGGCCATCCATTCATAACCGCACCCAACAAATTTGAGGCCCTCGCTGCCCACGATGCCATGGTTGAACTGAGCGGGGCGCTAAAGCGCTGCGCGGTTTCCATGATGAAAATTGCCAATGATATACGCATTTTAAGTTCAGGTCCGCGCTCGGGTATCGGTGAAATCATAATTCCTGACAATGAACCCGGATCGTCCATTATGCCAGGCAAGGTTAATCCTACCCAACCTGAGGCCATGACCATGGTGGCCGCACAGGTTATGGGTAACGATGTGGCTGTGTCGGTTGGCGGTTCAAACGGGCATTTTGAATTGAATGTGTTCAAGCCGGTTATTGCCGCCAATGTATTGCAAAGTGCGCGGTTAATTGGCGATGCCTGCGTATCATTTAATGATAAATGTGCTGAAGGAATTGAACCCAATAAGGACATTATCAAACGTCACATGGAAAATTCATTGATGCTGGTAACGGCCCTTAACCCGCATATTGGGTATGAGAATGCTGCTAAAATCGCTAAAAAGGCACATAAGGAGA
>DASPJQ010000007.1:0-1200 GCA_035628535.1 Flavobacteriales bacterium
ATTTTTTTGCTCCTGCGTGTGTTCCTGCGGTTAATTTGTGTATAAACGGAACAAAATATCCGTCCGGAGTTTCAAACCGCAATGTAGGCCACCGGAAATATGTGTACAAACTGCAAACTGATCCATCGGCCCCACTCTGTATATACAGTTCTTTTGCACGGACAAAATCTTTATAAAATTCATCTGTGTCCATGTGCAAAAAATGCGTGCATCCCTCGCAATAAGCCTTGTCGATTCCCAAATTACGTTTTGCGATCTCGTTATTAAAGCCACCCCATGTTGTTGGAGTATATTTTACCAACATTACCGGCTTTGTAAAATCTTTTAAATTGATATTCGGAAGCGGATCGTAATGCTCGTTAAAATTTGACACATCCTGGTAAACAATAATAAAAAGATCAACACCAGGAGCAACGCTATCCATTGACCGCCGCAAAAATTCTTCGCCATCCCAAACGTTATATATTGCCGCTAATTTCAATCTTTAGTAGTTTTTACAGGTTTATCAACCACATATCCGTTTGCTTCGATGTATACTTTATCCGACCCCTCAATGAGAACGAAAAACCGGTTTTCGCACAATATTACATGTGGATCATCATCGACCAGTACTTTGCCCCAAAAGCCAGGCCCGCCCGTTGCGTTAACGTACAATTCAACCTCTTTCATATTATGATGTTTTTACTCCAAGTGTTTTAAACTCTTCCAACGTAATAAAATCCGGCCTGCGCTTAACAAAAACGCAAACCACATTCCAACCATCTGTTGTGTTACCCATTGCAGGATGCTCCTCTAAAGTGATAAGATCGAAACCCAAAAATCCGCACAATCTCAGATAAAAGTTTTTATCGACATAATTAAATCCGTGCCCAGGCCAATTGCCAGTTTTCGGATTTTCACTGATCATAACCCCGCCAACTTTTAATAGATCATACTTTGTCTTCCAACAATTGTAATACGCTTCTATGTTGTGTTTGCCATCTTTACCGACGTGCTCTGATGTGCCGTAATCTGTTATAAGATCAAACAACATTTCGTTTTCACCTTCTGGTGAGTATGCTGATCCATCATTCAGATGTATTTTACCAGTAAACGGTTTCGATAAATCGATTTTAAACGCGTGGTTTTCTTCATTTAAATCTATACAGGCATATTTCAGTCCTTTTGCGTTGTAGTATTCATTCGCGTATGGCGCAGGCA
>DASPJQ010000008.1:0-2420 GCA_035628535.1 Flavobacteriales bacterium
TCAGAAGTAACGCGCGTTGCGCGTGAAGTTGGATCAGAAGGAAAACTGGGCGGTCAGGCTGATGTACCAGGTGTTGCGGGTGTATGGAAAGATTTGACCGACTCGGTAAACCAAATGGGATCAAACCTTACCAGCCAGGTGCGTAACATTGCCGAGGTGACCACAGCGGTTGCAAAAGGCGACTTGTCGCGCAAAATCACGGTTGACGTAAAAGGCGAAATATTGGAATTGAAAAATACCATCAACACAATGGTTGACCAGTTGAACGCCTTTGGTTCAGAGGTAACGCGTGTTGCGCGTGAAGTTGGATCAGAAGGAAAACTGGGCGGTCAGGCTGATGTGCCGGGTGTTGCAGGAACCTGGAAAGATTTGACCGACTCGGTAAATAAAATGGCATCGAACCTTACCAGCCAGGTGCGTAACATTGCCGAGGTGACCACAGCGGTTGCAAATGGCGACTTGTCACGCAAAATTGCAGTGGATGTTAAGGGCGAAATCCTTGAGTTGAAAAACACCATTAATACGATGGTTGACCAGCTGCGCGGATTTGCCTCAGAAGTAACGCGTGTTGCACGCGAGGTAGGTACCGAAGGAAAACTGGGCGGCCAGGCCAATGTACCAGGTGTTGCCGGAACGTGGAAAGATTTGACCGACTCGGTAAACCAAATGGCCGGTAATTTGACTGACCAGGTGCGTAACATTGCCAACGTGGCCATTGCCGTTGCAAACGGTGACCTTTCAAAGAAAATTACCGTTGACGTACGTGGTGAAATTTTGCAGCTGAAAGAAACGTTGAACACAATGGTTGATCAGCTGCGCGGATTTGCCTCAGAAGTAACGCGTGTTGCGCGCGAGGTGGGTACCGATGGAAAACTGGGCGGCCAGGCCTTTGTACCGGGTGTTGCCGGAACGTGGAAAGATTTGACCGACTCGGTAAACCAAATGACAGGTAACCTTACCAGCCAGGTGCGTAACATTGCCGAGGTAACAAAAGCGGTAGCAAGTGGTGACTTGTCAAAAACAATTACCGTTGACGTAAAAGGCGAAATATTTGATTTGAAAAACACCATCAATAAAATGGTTGACCAGTTGCGCGCATTCGCATCAGAAGTAACGCGTGTTGCGCGCGAAGTAGGTACTGATGGAAAACTGGGTGGACAGGCATACGTGGCCGGTGTTGCCGGAACGTGGAAAGATTTGACCGACTCGGTAAACATGATGGCCTCAAACCTTACTTCGCAGGTGCGCGGTATTGCTAAAGTGGTAACATCGGTAGCAACCGGTAACCTGCGTCAAAAACTCTCCATCAATGCAAAAGGTGAAGTGGCACAGCTGACTGATACCATCAATGAAATGATTGAAACGCTGGCTGTGTTTGCCGACCAGGTAACCAACGTTGCGCGCGAGGTAGGTGTTGAAGGACGTTTAGGCGGCCAGGCTAACGTACCGGGCGCTTCTGGTATATGGAAAAACCTTACTGAAAACGTGAACCAGCTTGCTGAAAACCTTACCACGCAGGTGCGTTCAATTTCAGAGGTGGCCAGCGCGGTTACCAAAGGTGACTTAACACGTAACATTCGTGTGGATGCAAAAGGTGAAGTGGAAGAATTGAAAGATACCATTAACCAGATGATCACCAACCTGCGCGAAACAACCTTGTTGAATCAGGAACAAGACTGGTTGAAATCAAACCTGGCCAAGTTTACCCAAATGTTACAAGGCCAGCGCGATTTGGAAACCGTTGCAAAACGCATTTTGTCAGAGCTTGCCCAGGTGGTTACCGCGCATTACGGAGCATTTTATATTTTATCGACCGAAGAGCATACGCCCAAGCTCAAATTGTTTGCGGCCTATGCATATAAATCCGAAAAACATATTCCCAAAGAATTTGCCATTGGCGAAGGACTGGTTGGACAATGTGCTTTTGAAAAGGAAAGGATTATTTTATCAAATGTACCGGGCGACTACGTGAAAATAAGTTCAGGTTTGGGAAAAGCAAAACCGGCCAACCTGATTGTTTTACCGGTGTTGTTTGAGAACAATGTAAAAGCGGTAATTGAGCTTGGTTCATTGGATACATTCAGCCAAACCCACCTTGACTTCCTGAGCCAGCTTACCGAAAGTATCGGTATTGTGGTGAACACCATTGAGGCAAATACCCGTACCGAGGAATTGTTGGCGCAGTCGCAATCGTTGGCCGGTGAGCTGAAAATACAGCAGGAAGAGTTGCGCAGAACCAATGATGAGTTGCAGGACAAGGCCCTGTTGCTTGCCAAGCAAAAAAACGAGGTGGAAGGTAAAAATAAGGAGGTGGAAGAGGCCAGGCGTTCACTGGAAGAAAAGGCCGAACAGCTTACCCTTACATCAAAATACAAATCAGAATTCCTTGCCAACATGAGCCACGAGTTGCGTACTCCGCT
>DASPJQ010000009.1:0-5978 GCA_035628535.1 Flavobacteriales bacterium
TGCGCATTGGTGCCAATGGGACCGTAAGCGCTCTCGGCCGAACCGTCATCATACGCATAATAATTTGAAAACACCTGTGAAAAACGCATGGTATCGTTACTGCGGCAATCATCAGGAGTGGTCTGGTGAACAAATTCAACATCATACCGCTCGGCACAGGAATCAACCAATGATGTATCATATACCACGCCAGCCAATGCCACATTAAACTGTGTTTTGAAATTGGTAAGTCCCGCTATGCTTGGTGTTGCAGGGTTATTGACCGTGTACAAAAGCGTTCCCTCATGTGAAACAAACATGTTGTTGAAACCAACCAGGCGCGCACCCACGTTGTTGTTGCGTTGGAAAACGCTCACCGTGTCACGCATGAAACCAACCGGGTCGGTTGCATAATGCGAAAGCGGCATGCTTAAATAATTATTGTCGAGTAACGTTGAACCCTGGTAAACAAAAGCCACATCGTCACGGTTGGTATCAACCGCAGTCCTGAACTGGTTCAAATAAACATAATCCAAATGCCAGTGGTCAATGCTGCCTGAAAGTACAGCATAATTTTTAAACCTGAACCTGAATCCTTTTGTATACCAGGCCGGTTTTGTAAAGGGAATTAAAACTTGTTTAAAATTTTGTAAAGCGCCTCCCGGAACCGACCATACGTGCTCCCATGTATTAGGCCCCATAGCAGGGTAATTTATTTCCAGGATTAGTGAATCTTCTCCTTCGGGAGTTTCTCCATACCCTTCGGGCTGGTAAAAAAAGCTCAGGTAAACTGAATCAGCCGGGCTGTGCGCGCCCAAATCAATGGGCTTGGATGTAAGCAAATCGGCATAACCTTCAGAACCCGGCAAGCTGAAATCATACGGATATCCGTTTTCGTCAAAACCATCAAACGTGGCCACACCCAGGGTTGGCGGGCTGACAGAAAAACGGTAATTGTGGTACGCGTAGGAATCCAGCCAAATGGCCGAAGTTTGATCAATGCTCGCCACAAAATAAACGTAAACCGAATCCTGTACCAGATCGCACGTAGTGGCAATGGTATCTGAAACATCGCTGGGTAAATACGCGGTATCTATAATGTTGTAACAGGGGTAAACCGTATCGGTTGTACCAATAATCGGGTACTGCGTTAGGTCGTATACCGTTACAACCTGGTAAGGCAAATCTGAAAAATAAATAGTATCGTTGCCGGCAGCGGTGGTATCAATGGTAATAATTTGTGTTGGGTCGGTCATAAACGAAGTTCCCACCGGCATGGGTGTCCCGCCTTGCTCAAGCAAATAAAAAACAGAATCGGTTACGTTGGCATCGCCTGGCGCAGCATTGTATTGGCGGAATTTGTTGGTTGAAAAATCATCCTGTATGGGTAAACCCAATGTATCCACTTCATAAACAAAAATTCCGGGATAAACTTTCTTTTTGTTTTGCTGAAGTTCAACATTGGCGTTCAGGGGTGAAAGCTGTTCGTGCAACTGGCCAAACGACAACATGGCCATTAGCAGGGCGTAAAGGGTAAGGCAAAAGCGGTTCATTCTTATTCGGGTGTTAATGATTTATCGTTCGTAAACCATACGCTTATTTCGGTGCCCACTGCAACATCAACCCCATGTGCAGGCGCCTGGCGGTATGCAATAGCGGTTGATGAATCTTTTTTTGTTTTACAATTTTCGCACACAATAAACATGGTTAACGAACTATTGCTTAAACGCTTTTCGGCCTCTTCTATTGTGAGGCCGTTCAAATCTACCACCGTAACCTGTTCACCCGATTTTTGGCCCAGTATAAGGGTCACCGTCTCACCCTTGGCCACTTTTGCCCCTTCCTTAAGCGGTTTGCCCCTGTACATTTGCTCAATTACACAGTCATTGCAATCGTTGTAGGGCCGGTATTTTACATTGGTCTTCAGGCCAATGATTTTTAAAACGCCTTCGGCATGCCTGCGTGATTTGTTTACAAGATTGGGTACTTTAATGAGTTTGGGCTGGTTTGAAATGATGGTCACTGCTACTTTACGCCCTTTTTTAACCGGTTCTTTTGTGATTTTTGTAGGGCCCGGGTTTTGCAGTAAAACAGTACCCCTGGCTCCCTTGTCTGAAAAAACCGTATCCATATGCTCCAGGTCCAATTCAAGCCCCAACGGTTCCAGAGTCTCTTTTAACTGGGTGGATTTAAGCCCTATAAGATTAGGTACATCAACCAGGTACGACTCGCTGTTATGGGTATAACTGTTCAGGTAAAACTTGCATCCAGAAATTATGATGGCAACGGTTATCAAAGCGTACACAAGGTGTTTGAGAAAATACCGTGTAATAAATGCCGAGAAAAAAGTTTTCAGTTTTTGGCGCATTGTAGTGGGTACAAAGATATAAATATTAAAATGTTTAAATCAAAAAGTCTCAAAAAGCTTGTTAAATGCGAAGTTCAGTATTTTGTGATACATAAGTACTTGCAAATAATATGTTGCCGACCCCGCTTAATAAAGCAGGTAACCAGTTAAAGGTGACCAATCGTATAAAAATAAAATGATTTATTTATGAAATTAATTGCTGTTCTGGCAGGTGGATTTTCGCATGAAAAAGTGGTTTCGGTCAAAAGCGCTGCAACCATTATAAAATATATTGATAAATCGAAATACACCCCGGTTTTGGTCCTCGTTGAAAAAGAAAAATGGACGGCCGAGTTTGAAAATTCAACATACGTGGTTGACAAAAATGATTTTTCCATTACAGTCAACAGCCATAAAATAAAATTTGAGGGGGCGTTTAACATAATTCATGGTACACCCGGTGAAGACGGGTTGATTTCAGGTTATTTTGATATGCTGGGCATTCAGCACACTTCCAACAAAGCCTTGCAGGGCAGCCTTACGTTTGACAAATTCCTGTGCAACAAGCTGGCAAAATCGTTCGGGGCAGTTACAGCCAATTCATTTTTGCTTACGTCAATGAATGATCCGCAAATTGCAAGCATTGAAAAAGAAATCGGTTTTCCCTGCTTTGTAAAGCCTAACGACAGCGGCTCCAGTTTTGGTGTAACCAAAGTGAAACAGGCCAGCGAACTGGATGCGGCCATTAAACATGCTTTTGATAACGGTACGGCTGTGGTGGTTGAGGCCTTTGTGAACGGTACCGAGGTAGCCTGCGGTATTGTTAAACTTAAAGGAAAAATAACCGTATTGCCCATAACCGAAATTGTTCCCGATACCGAGTTTTTTGATTTCACCGCCAAATACGAAGGCAAGTCAAAAGAAATTACCCCGGCACGTATTTCCGAAAAAGCCTGGAAACAAGTACAGCATTCCACGCAACTGTTGTATGAAAAATTCATGCTGCGCAGTTTTGCACGTATTGATTTTATTATTCAAAATGATGTTCCGTACCTGATTGAAATGAATACCATTCCCGGGATGAGCGAAGCAAGTTTGGTTCCACAACAGGTGCGTGAATACGGATGGACGCTGGAACATTTTGTGACAAGTGTGGCCGATGAGTTTTTTGAGTAATCGTTTTTCAATCCCTGGTCTTATGCTTATGTTTTTCCAACATGTTGCGAAACACCGTGCTGTATACGGTTTTTACACTGTGCTGTCTTAATAAATCGTTAAGGCCGATAAAATTTTTTATGGATGACATTCCATGCGTGGAATCCGATCGTGTAGAACGCGCCTCAATAAAAACTTTCTTTTCCTTACCATTTACCGAATATTTCAGTACCACATCAACACTCCTCTTTGGAGAATGAAAATCCTTTAACACTAAAATATCGGAGTAATTTACCTTTGCTTTTATTTTTTCATTATACTTAATGATATGAAAAAAGGTATTGTAAAACCTTATTTCACGGATAGACATGTATCTTATCAGATAAAAAAGCATCACAGCCATTGAAACAAAATACCCCCTGAAATCCAGTCATAAAAATAAAAGTGTAGATGCTGAAGAAAACCAGGCAACCTGGAAGGATTATTTCGTTGGCCAAATCATTGCCCGAATCGGCAATATACAACTCCGTCTGATCAGTCTCTTTTAATAGCATATATTATTCAAAATAATGTGCCGCACCTGATTGTCGATGGTTTTTTAATTGAATTAAATTTAAAATCGGTCACCTGCTTAAGAAAAAAGTTTTACCGTTTTCATTCTGCATGCATTATTTTATATTTCACCTTCTGTACTCATCGTTCTCCATTTCTTGATCACGCCTCGGCCGACTCCTTCAATTCCCCCTCCCATTTGCTCACTACGGCTGTAGCAACGGCATTCCCCACAACATTGGTTGCGCTCCGTCCCATATCCAAAAAGTGGTCAATGCCCAATATCAACCCAAGTCCCGCTTCCGGAATATCATAGGCCACCATGGTACTGGCAATAACCACCAATGATGCACGCGGCACGCCCGCAATGCCTTTGCTGGTTAACATAAATATGAGCAGCATTTCAAACTGTTGTGCAAGCGTCATTTCAATGCCATAAGCCTGTGCAATGGATATAGCTGCAAAAGTCATATACATCATGCTGCCGTCAAGGTTGAATGAATAACCCAGCGGTAAAATAAAACCGGTTATTTTTGGCGGGCACCCGTATTTCTCCAATGCTTCAAACGTTTTGGGCATAGCGGCCTCACTGCTGGTAGTTGAAAACGCTACCAAAACAGGTTCCTTGATGTGACCAAGCAGCTTGAAGTAATTAATACGGCACATAAAGCACACCAGTAAAAGCACAACAAAAACAAAAAATATCAACCCGATATAAAAAGCGCCTATTATATATAAATATCCTTGCAATACCGCAGGACCTTTAACCGCCACAACCGATGCCACCGCACCAAATACCGCCAATGGGGCAAAGGCCATGACATAACCAGTAACCTTAAACATAATGTGTGAAACACTTTCAAGCACATCAACCACCGGTTTTGATTTTTCGCCCAGGGCTGCTGCACCTATTCCAAAGAAAATAGAAAAAACAACAATGGGTAAAATATCGTTCTCAGCCATGGCTTTTACAACGCTGCTGGGAATAACATGCTTGATAAATTCGCTGGCCACAAAGGTGGTTGATTTAATATCAGAGCTCACATGCTCATTCAGCGGCAGGTGCTTTCCGGGCTCAAACAAATTCACCAGTAAAAGCCCCAATAACAATGAAACCAACGAAGCCGAAATAAAATAAAATAACGCCTTACCCCCTACCCGGCCAACTTTTTGAAAGTCCCCCAGCTTGGCAATGCCTACAACCAGCACTGAAAAAACCAGGGGAGCAATAATCATTTTAATGAGCAGCATGAAAATATCAAGGAAAATTTTCATGCTGGTGGCCAATGACCAGGGTTCAGGTGTTTTGGCCGGGGGCGAAATTTTTTGGTCTAATTTTTTAAAATTATTGTTTATCTCATTGGCCTGTGTTGCCGGGTCAGTTATTTCCACGAGGCCTTTCGGTTCTTCTTTTGCAACCGTGGTTTCGGTCTTAACAGGTGCTTTATGGTCCTTTTCAACCGGGAAAGCTATGCCCATTAATACCCCCATCACAAGGCCTATGAGAATCTGTACAATCAATTTGGGTCGCTTCATGTGTTAAGGTTAGGAAACGAAGATAATTTTTAATTAGGTTTGCAACCTTATTTTACCCGATGAAACGCTTTTTTTTGTTCAGCATTTTCTTGTCAATTGGTTTTAAAGCCTCAACGCAGGTGGTCATTGATACTTTTTTGACCGATTACGGCCGGTTCCTGGCAGCCAAACCGTGTCTAAGTAAACCATTTGCAAACATGCAGCAAAAAAACTGGTATAAAGATCATGTGGTTTTTACTGAAAAAATGTGGAAACACATTAACGACTCAACCATTGCCAAAATCAATGCGTTTGCTGATAGCAAAAAAATGCGCGATGCGGCCGATACCATCACCTGTTTTTACCCTTTTGGCGGCCCTGATTTTTTATTTGCCAATGTGTTTTATCCCAACGCAAAAAATTATGTTTT
>DASPJQ010000010.1:0-1179 GCA_035628535.1 Flavobacteriales bacterium
TTTTTAAATTGGAAACACCATCGGCATTCTTATCATCTGGGTTATCGGGAAAAACATCAAACAAGGCACGACCAATAATTTCTTCCCTCCTGGTCATGGTCGCTTGCAGGTATGCATCACTTGCATCAAGAATTGTGAAAAAAGGCGTGTCAGGCTTTAATACAAGAAAAAGCCCTGGAGACGACTCAAATAATTCCCGGTAATCCAATTCGAAATCGGTTTTTATTTCTTTCATTGGTTGGTAAATAGTAAAATTTATTTCAGTCATTCAGGTACTGTTTTAACCATTCCTTGGCCCTGGCTTCTTCGCCTGGCTTAAAAATCTTTAAAGGATAGCCAGGTTTTGACAGGCCTATAAAGAGGTTTACAACCATTCGGCCCAAGGGGTTATGCACAATAACGGCAACGGCCCTGGTAAATTCAGGCATTATTTCAGCTGCCTTTTTGCGTTCTTCTTTTGTATTCGGCTTTATGTGTTTGCCGTCAATAAGCATGCAATATCTTTGTTTACCAAACTGTGCAAAAAAACGGTCAGCCTCCTCTTTTTGCTGCTCGGGGGTGAGCTTTGGCGGATCGGGTTTGCTGGTTGAACATAAAATACCGTCTTCAAACCAGTAAAAACCAGTTAATGTTTCTGTTACTTGTACGTCTGCAGGTGCTTGCATAAAATCAGTCAAGGTATCTGGTTAACCATAGTCGTGCATCTGTTTCACGCGTAAACATGCGCATGGGAAATTTTGGCGGTTTAAAACCCAATACAAGGTTTGAAATAAACCGCGTTGTAATAGAATCCGAAATCATGGCCTGTGCCTTAATTATATCCGGAAAATTACTGGTAACAAAATTAGCACTGTTTTCATTTACCTTCGAGGCTTCGGTAATGTCAACAAGCAAACATAATTTTTTTCCGTTTGCAAGTTTGCGCCAGGCATCAAACCAGTATCGGTGTTCGTCAGGCGTTGCGGGTGAATAATTTTTTGAAATCGAACACAAGAAACCGCATTCATCAAACCACATGGTTGAAGCGGGCCAATCAATAATCTTCACATTTGCGGGAATCATCATACTCATTCATTTGGAAATTCACTTCGCCTGCCCGTAGTAAGTTATTTTGTAATGCTTAAAAATAAGGAATTAAAATGGTAAGAAGCAATATAGGAGTCAAAAATACGTAGAAAT
>DASPJQ010000011.1:0-1337 GCA_035628535.1 Flavobacteriales bacterium
TTGTAAACGATTTTGAAAACAATGCCATCGTTTTTGGTTACTATGATATAAGGAAAACCGCTTTTAACCGTTAACCAGTTTTGTACATATTCACCCGTCACATATGAACCATGAATCACTGGCGGCCACGGTATTTAACCTGCAGAATGAGATTCAAAAGATCAAGAACGTGTTGAAGGAGAATAGGGAGTAATTTGTCAAATAAACTTGCTGTATAAGCGAAAACCTTATTATTATTGCCTTCACTTAAAAACCATGAACGAATACATTTTTCTAATTACCAACGCGCATGGAGAAAAAGCGGGTTGGGGCAAGGATAAACAAGATCTGTACAAAACCCGTTACGAGGCTTATCTTGACAAACTCATGAGCAATTCGCAGCTTATTCTGGCGCAACCCGTAGCAACCGAATGTAAAATTATTTCAAAAGTAAACGGAGCTTTTATCGAAACTGATCACGGCAACCAGGTGGAAACATTGGTAGGTTATTACCATATTGCAACTACTGACCTTGACAAAGCTGTTGAAATAGCAAAACGGCATCCCGAATTTGAATTCAGCAGCAGCGCATCCATTGAAATACGGCAAATCAAACCCAGCCAAAGCATTAATGGACTTGCACATCCAAAAGCCTATGGTTTGAACGACCAGAAACTCAAATCAAACGTGCTTAAAAAATCAATTGAAATCAACAAAACGCCACAGGAAGTATGGCGGGCGCTGACCGATTCGGAAAAAATCAAAATTTTCTTTTTCGGTACTGAATGCACCAGCGACTGGAAAAAAGGAAGTCCCATTACTTATAGAGGCATTTGGCAAGGCAAACCGTACGAGGATAAAGGGAACATACTGGATGTGGAAGAAGGAAAATTCATTTATTATAATTACTGGAGTTCGTTTTCGGGATTGGAAGATAAACCGGAAAATTATAAAAACATTCGTTATGACCTGGCCAATAAAGGAGGAAAAACCCTGTTTACTGTTGAGCAGGACGGGTTTGTTGACCAGCGTACGTATGACCATTCAAGTGAAAACTGGGACATTGTAATGGGCCGTTTGAAAAAAATGCTGGAAGAGAATTAGCCAATTAATATTCTTGCGAAATTTTTCATTGCGCACTAATCTAACACGATGATGGGTTCACCATAAAAAAGTGTAAGTTTGTACCATGGGCCCTGACACACCAGAACTTATTCACGAATGGGAAACGTATTTCAACATTCACATTCCCGCCAGCGAATCGGCTAAAATTGATACCGTCCTGGATGCTATTGATTGTATAGCAAGACAATTAAAAATAGATACCGAAGATTCAGGCTTGAGGCAAACCATGAGCA
>DASPJQ010000012.1:0-3100 GCA_035628535.1 Flavobacteriales bacterium
CCATGCGTGCGCGCGGTGCTAAAGTAACCGATATAGCCATTATTGTAATTGCGGCCGATGATAGCGTAAAACCGCAAACGATTGAAGCCATCAATCATGCCAAAAATGCAAATGTGCCCATGATTTTTGCGTTCAATAAAATTGATAAACCCGATGCCCGCCCCGACAAAATACGGGAGGATTTGTCCCAATTGGATATTCTGGTTGAAGAATGGGGTGGAAAATTCCAGACCCAGGAAATTTCAGCGAAAAAGGGACTAAACATCAAGGAACTTCTGGAAAAAGTTTGCCTTGAAGCCGATATCATGGACCTTAAGGCAAACCCGAAAAAACGCGGAGTTGGAACAGTAGTTGAAGCCATGCTGGACAAGGGACGCGGTTACGTAGCCACCTTGCTGGTTTCGGCCGGTACGTTGCGCAAAGGCGATGTATTGCTTTCAGGATGCCATTACGGAAGAATTAAAGCCATGTTCAATGAGCGCGGCCAGGAAATATCTGAAGCAGGACCTTCAACGCCCGTTTCTATTCTTGGCTTGCAAGGTGCGCCCAATGCCGGTGACCAGTTCAATGTCATGGAAGATGAACGCGAGGCCAAGGAAATTGCCACCAAACGTATGCAATTATTGCGTGAGCAAGGTATGCGTACACACAAACACATTACGCTGGAAGAAATCGGAAGGCGTTTGGCTATTGGCGACTTTAAAGAACTTAACCTGATTGTGAAAGGTGACGTGGACGGTTCGGTTGAGGCCTTGAGCGATTCATTGCAAAAATTATCGACCGATAAAGTTGCTATTAAAATCGTGCACAAAGGTGTGGGAGCCATTACCGAGGGTGATGTGTTGCTTGCTTCGGCATCCAATGCCATCATTGTGGGCTTCCAGGTGCGCCCTTCGGTTAACGCCCGTAAACTGGCCGAAACCGAAGAAATCGATATCCGTTCATACTCGATTATTTATAAGGCCATTGAGGAAATCAAGGATGCCATGGCGGGTATGTTGTCATTCGAAACACAGGAGAAAATCCTTGGCGTTGCCGAAATACGCGCTGTATTCAAAATTTCAAAAACAGGAAACATTGCCGGTTGTTACGTGCAAGACGGTAAAATTGTACGCAATGCGTTTGTGCGCCTGATACGTGATGGTATTGTGTTGCACAGCGGTAAACTGGCTGCATTAAAGGTTGTAAAAGATGACGTAAAAGAAGTGCTTGCCGGTCATGAGTGCGGTATGAACATTGATAAGTTCAACGACATTAAAGAAGGCGATTTGATTGAATGTTATGATGAGGTGCAGGTGAAGCAAACCTTGTAACCATAAACTCAAATCATGGCAGGGTTCAGCAACTTCATTTGAATAAAAATGGGTGAAGCTTAAACCTTTTGAAGAATTTCAAATATTGAATTTCAAATAATGAAATATAAGAGACCGGTTATAACCGGTCTTTTTTTATTTTATTCCTATGGAATTACTTTTCCGGTTGCTCTTTATCCTGGAGTAACCTTGATTTGGCCAAAAACCCTATCCAACCGGCCCCTTCTTTTGTTTTTAAATTTTTATAAACCTCCATACCACCGTTCAAACCTTCATATACATTACCAACTACAGGTGCTTTTCCTATAATAAACTTACCCACCGATTTGAATAGTTGATTTTTATCCATTATTTTAAGGATTAATTCGTTTTGGTAAATTTCCATCGCTTTATTTAATTCCTTTTTAAGATTATCTGCTTCCTCCGGTTTTTTATTTTTCGTTATTTCATCAATTTTCTTCCGAAAATTTATTAAAAGGGGCTCGCTGCGCAAATCATCAATAAAAGAATGATAAGGACCTGATTCCAATTGGAAATTCGGAATATTTTCGCAAATAAGTAATTGTGTGAGGCTGTTTTTTAGCCCATCCTCGCTTTTTACATTTGTTGATGAAGCTAAAACTGAGGTATAAGAATTGGTAATTAATTCTAAATGATAATGGTTAGCTATATAATCATCAATCATAAGGTTTCCAATAGTCGGATTAGGAATCACACCAATTTTACCAAGTTTAAAGTGCCTGCTGTGATTATCAATCCCCCATCGTTCTTTTCCTACATTTATTTCAATTGATTTGATCCACCGGTCACCAGCAAATTTTTGAAGATTTGGATGAATTTGTTTTTCAATTTTTTGATTTTCCCATGAGAACTGATCCAAAATGAGATTGTTCAGGTTATATTCTTCATCAAGAAATTTAACATAAGGTAATTTTTCGCAATTCACCGGACAGGTTCGTCTGTTAATAAACCAAATTTCGTCATAAAACAAAAATAATCCCATAGGAGAGTCCAAAAGAGGATTGGGTTTACCATTATTATCTTCAAAATTATTGGCATAATTATATCCTAAAGGAGAGCTAAGCCCAATAAACGCGCGTCTCATAAATAAGTAAATTTTGAATACTGAAAAATATGGTTTTCTAGTAAAAGGCTGATCTTAATGGCTGCTGTAAATGCAAGGTAAAAACAAAAAACCCTGACCTTCCTTTGATAAACTCAGGATGACCAGGGTTTTTCATTCCTCCCTGCTTCACTTAACGTACAATGAGTTTATTTGTTTTAATGTTCCCGTTGGCTTTAACCTGTACAAAATAAATTCCTTTATATAGGTGCTGCACGTTTACTGTTTTGCGCTGTGTTGAACAATTCTCGCTGAGGACTACTTTCCCAATGGCATCAATCAACGTTAATTGATAATTACCGGTAAAATTTGTTTCAAGTGTAAAATGTGTTTGTGCGGGGTTGGGGAATAAATTAAATGAAAGCGAACTCAATTCATTTATTCCAACACCGGTCAATGTTATTGCATTGGACGTATCGCTGGTACAACCGTTCCCATCGGTCACAATTACATAATACATTCCATCAGCCGTTACGGTGTAGGCTGTACCGGTTTCACCACTTAGTGGCGACCCATTCATGTACCACTGGTTGCCGCTTGAAGCGGTTGAGGTAAGTACCAAACCGCTTTGTGAAATAACCGGTGTGGCCGGCAAACTGAACACGGTCATGGTAATGCTGGTTGATGTGTCGGTCGGGTCGCTGGTACAGGTATCGGATGAAGT
>DASPJQ010000013.1:0-1080 GCA_035628535.1 Flavobacteriales bacterium
TTGGCCATTTTTAGGCTGTCCCACAGCCTTGCCTGTGTGGGAGATGCAAACACGTGTTCGCCAACAATAAAGAACGAGACAGGCACACCTTCATCCTGCACAATATCCAAAACGTTCCGTGTTCCTTTGTTCGGCCCGTCATCAAACGTGATGTACAGCTTTTTCTTTTTCCGCGTCGGTTTGACAGGTGTTCGCACGATAGCTTTTAGCGAGTCTTTCGTTCGCTCCTGTGCAAGTACGGTTTGAATGTTCTTTGTTTTTGGATGGCTTTTGTAAACTGCGAAGGGGAGAATGATGCAAAAAATAAGAATGGCTTTGGTTACAATGGCGGTGTCAGCCTCACCGTCATCATCAGTTGATTTCATACGAGAAATAAAATTTTGATATGAATTTAATCGAGCGGAATAGGGCTTTGCAAATCGGTTTGGTTAAAGATTGTATAAATGAATCGTTGGCCGGCTAAACCGGCACATCGGCCTCCAATTACCTTTGTTTTTAGTGCTGGCACTCCTGTTGCATACATGTTATTCACCTATAAAACGTGCACAATGAAAAAGATCTTTTGGCCGGTGTTGCTTTCTGCCACCGTTTTTGTTAGCAGCCAATGTTCCCGTAACCCGGTAACAGGTAAAAAGCAATTAGTCACTGTTTCTACTGAACAAGAATTGGCTATGGGACAAGAGGCCGATCCGCAAATCATTGCTCAATTTGGGCTTTATGAAGATTCGGCTCTGCAACGGTATATGAATCAAAAAGGGCAGGAGATGGCCGCTATCTCACACCGGAACAACATCAACTATGGGTTCCGGATCTTGAACTCCAATGTGATTAACGCTTTTGCAACCCCGGGATATGTCTATTTCACCCGTGGTATTATGGCACATTTTAATAGCGAAGCACAATTTGAAGGTGTACTGGGACATGAACTGGGACACATTGCCGCAAGGCATACCGTGATTCAACAGCGGAACGCCACATTCGGCCAGGTTGGAATTATAGCCGGTGCCATCATTTCGCCTACGTTTGGTCGCATGATGGAGTCGGCTTCGCAAGGCCTTCAATTACTGTTACTGAAAAACA
>DASPJQ010000014.1:0-7419 GCA_035628535.1 Flavobacteriales bacterium
GGGCGAGTACCCTGCCGGTGAATCGGACGGGCCGCAAATTGAAGCGAACCTTGCATACGTACAGGCAAATTTCATGTCGTGTTACGGAACGCCATATAAAATTGTACGTATTCCAATGCCGCCAAGCACCAGTGGTGCTTATCCGGCTTCAGGCGGTTATTACCGCACGTATACCAACCACGTCATTGTAAACAAAACAATTATTGTACCCGGTTACCGTACTGAATATGATACAACCGCGCAGCGTATTTTGGAAGACTGTTACCCCGGTTATACCATTAAATTTATTGATGTGGACAACACCGGTGCCAACCTTATTAGCCAGAGTGGTGCCATACATTGTATCACCAACAACATTGGGGTTGACAATCCGCTACTGATACGTCACCAGGAACTCACCGATACGTATGATGACGTTAACCCATACACCGTTACAGCATTTATTAAACACATAAGCGGCATTAATACAGCAACGTTGTATTACAGTACCGATGGGGGGACGGCCTGGTCAAACGTAGGCATGGCCTCAATTGGCAGCGACAATTTCACAGCCAATATTCCTGCACAGCCTGTAGGAACACATGTGTTGTATTATATACAGGCCAATGCTGTGAGCGGAAAAACCCAGGTTAGACCCATGGTAGCGCCAACTGGTAATTTTGATTTTTACGTGCTGGGCACAACAGGAATCAACAACAACTTACCGGCCAATGCCGTTATGAATATTTTCCCCAACCCGGCCGGTGCCATAACCTGCATTGATCTGACCAATGTGAGCGGTAACATTACAGTGACTCTTCAGAATCTACTGGGCCAGCATACCGAAGTATTGTTCAGTGGAAATGTTGACATGAACAAGAAGGTGTTTTTCAATGCCAGCCAGTACGAAGCCGGAACCTATTTGGTAAAGGTAAATACGGCAAACGGTGTAATGGTTTCAAAAGTAATTGTAAAATAGCGCAGGCGTTAACGAACAAAATTCTTAACATTACTCCCCGGGTATTGGCCCGGGGTTTTATTTTGTTGTTGTATAACCCATTTGAATACCCAGTTTTTCATATTCAGGATCATTGGGTTCCCATAGTTCCAGTTTGTTTCCTTCAATGTCAAGTATGTGAACAAACTTACCATAATCATAGGTTTGAATGGAATCGCAAACGGTAACGCCATTTTTTTTCAGTTCGGCAACAAGTGCCTCCATGTTTTCAACCCGGTAATTGATCATAAAGTCCTTGGTGGAAGGTTCAAAGTATTTTGTTTTTTCCGAAAAGGGACTCCATTGGGTGAAACCTTTTTTGGTGGTGTCGGTACCCTGGTGCCATTCAAAAACACAACCGTACTGGTTAACGCTTAAACCAAGGTGCGTGCTGTACCATTCACGCACTTTTTTAGGGTCTTTGCATTTGAAAAAAATACCGCCAATGCCTGTTACCTTTCTTATTTTGGGTGGTTCGGCATTTTGCAGGGCTGGGGTTAAAATTGTTTTGAGCGCAAAGCCCGAAAAGAACGATGCGGCAATAATCAAAGTGGTAAAAGTTGTTTTTTTCATACCGTTTTGCAGGATTCAAATATAAAAAATAGGAAGATTAATTGAATATATTCAGAGATTTAAAAATTCAAAAATTTAAACATTGATTTTTAATCCCTAAATTTTAAATCTTCCCCGAAATGTAAGCCCAGTCAGAAATTAAAGCGTACACGTATACACAAATGCCGGAGGTAAATTAAAAGGGGAGAATTTTACTTTTACATTTTTAAAACGGGCCTTGAGTAATTTGTGCGCATTTAAACTGTATTGATACTGCGTAAAAATGCCTTTGCGGTTCAGGAATTTTACGGTGTTGTTCAGGATGTTTGTTTTAGCGGGGTTGGGAATTACGGTAAACGGCAACGAAGAAATGATGATATCGGCATGATCAAAACCGAACTTATGCAGGTATTCGCCAACTTTTTCGGCCGAGTCATTTATTATTTCCAGACGCGGATCAGCAGGTATTTTATCACGAAGGATTTCGCAGAACGACTCCTGCGTTTCAAACACCAGGAGTTTTGCATCAGGAGCCATACGCCTTAACACCTCAATAGTGAACGGGCCTGTGCCCGGACCGTACTCAACAATTATTTTGGCATTTTCAACATCAAGCTTGCCCAGCATGGTTTTTACCAGTATTTTGGAACTTGGTGCAATTGCCCCTACTACTTTTTTCTCTTTGAAAAATTCTTTTAAAAAGGTTGTTTTTTTTGCCATCTGCTACACGCTTCGTAAGTTGCGTGGCAAATATAAATAATTAAGCCTATTGTACATGACCGAATATTTGTAATTTGCATTGTTTTTGAACAGGTTATGGTTAACGCTAAATTGTTAAAACAAACGGTTTTACTTGTTGCTTACATCCTTCCTTTTCAAGGGTTTACGCAAGAGGAAGCCGATCGTTTATTCGCCAGGGGTAATTACAACGAAGCGTATAATGCCTATACCGAAGCTTACCCTGACCCGGTACGTGCCGGTGTTGATATACAATACAAAGTAGGTATTTGCATTGTAAACGGTACCAACCCCGACAAAAATCCGGCAGCCGGTTTGATTAGCAATTATGTAAATGCGCATCCTGATGACGGCAATGCACGCTTCGTATATGGCAAAGCGTTAGTGTATGAACAGCGCTTTGACGAGGCCGAGGAACAATTTACCAAATGCCTTGTAAGCAAAAATATTTCAGATATCAATAAAAAAAATGCGGGCCGCGAACTGGAATATTGCCAGGATGCGCGTGTGCTCATTCCGTTTGCCATAAATGCCACCATTGAAACGGCCGGTGAAAAAATAAACTCTGTTTTCAGTGACTACTATCCGTTTACCAATGCCGATGAAAGTTTGCTTTATTTCAACAGCCGCAGGAACGATGGCAGCAGTGAAAAGGAAAACGGTGATTTTACCAGCAATATTTATTATTCGGTTTTTAAAGACGGGGAGTTTGGCAAGCCTGAACTATTAAAAGGCGATATTAACGATATGACAATTGACGAAGAAATAGTGGGTCTCAGCAACGATGGTAAAAAAGCACTTATCAGCTACATAAATAAAAACGGCAACAGCGATTTGAAAATAGCCAATGTTGATAAGGGAAAAATTATTTCATATGACAAGTTGCCGAAGGAACTGAATTCAGCCAGCGATGAAATTGCCGCTACGTTTGGCATGAGTACCAATGAAATTTATTTTGCCAGCAACCGCGAAGGAGGTTTTGGCGGCATTGATCTATACGTTATACGCAAAGACCCAAAAGGCAAATGGGCCAAAGCGCAAAACCTGGGACCTGAAATTAATACCCATTATGATGAAGATTTTCCGAACCTTGCGCATGATGGACAAGCTCTTTTTTTTAGTTCAAAAGGACATAATTCAATGGGTGGTTATGATATTTTCAAGGCTGAATGGGATCATACCGTTGTACGTTTTGTTAAACCGGTGAACATAGGTTACCCGGTAAATACATTGTTTGATGACATGAACCTGAATTTTTCGGCCAATGGGCGTTATGGTTACTGTTCGCGTTTGACCCAAAAAGCCGAATACGATATTTACCGCGTAACGTTTGAGGAAGTGGAAGAACAAATAACCGTAGTTACAGGCATACTGAAAGTGGATAAGGCCGAAGATGAATTGCTGAGCGGGTTGCTTATGGTTGTTGAAGACCTCAAAACTGGTGAACTGATGGGTGAATACCTACCGAACCCGAATACGATGCGTTATGTGATGGCCTTTAAGCCCGGGGTGTATAAAGTAACCATTACCATTGATGGGTATGAGACCGTTGAAGAAAAGCTGGTTATTGGTGATAAGGGTGGATACACACCGGAAATGACAGTTGATTATACCTTAAAACGCAATTAGTGACATTCTCGTATACACTTTTATTAATCGTAATTACCGTGCTGGTTTCGTTTTATGCGCACGACCGTCCTTCATTAAAGAGTAAACTTATTTTCAGGCCCTATGAAGTCAAGCGTAACAAAGCAGAAGCTCATCGGTTTATTTCACATGCGTTCGTACATGCACATTTGCCCCACCTGATGTTAAATATGCTTGTGTTGTATTTGTTCGGTACCCCGCTTGAACAATTTTTTAAATATGAATACGGCACCGTAGGGCTGTACTACTTTATACTCCTGTATTTTGGCGGGGCTGTTTTTTCAAGCATTTATTCCTACATAAAACATAAGGACAATATCATGTACGGTTCATTGGGAGCCTCGGGCGCAACCATGGCCCTGGTGTTTTCCTACATTGCTTTAAGGCCAACCGCTACTATGCAATTTATTATGCTGCCAATACCCATGCCGGCCATTGTATTTGGTTTTGTAATACTTGCCATTGAATATTACATGGATAGGCGCGGCAATTCGGGCATAGCGCACGATGCGCATATTTTTGGCGCTTTGTACGGTTTTGGCTTTACCGTGCTTATTGATATTGAAAACTGGCGTAATTTCATTCATCAGATCCAGCATGCCTGGTAACAGAGCCATATTTTTTGACCGCGATGGGGTGCTTATTCACGAAGACGGTGAGTACACGTTTACACCCGAAAAATTAAAAATCAATGAGGGTGCGGTTGACTTTTTGGGCGAGGTGAAAAAACGGGGATATTTATTGTTTGTAATTACAAACCAGGGGGGGGTAGGAAAGGGATTGTATACAAAAGACGATGTGGTAAACATGCATGCCCTTCTGCAAAAAACATTTGATAAAGCCGGGGTGCACATTGAAAAATACCTGGTATGTGTGCACCACCCCATTAGTTCCAATTGCCTTTGCCGCAAACCCGAATCACTGCTGCTGGAACGCGCAATAGCCCTGTATGACCTTGACGTTAAGGCAAGTTATTTGATTGGCGACCGTGACCGTGATGTGGAAGCGGCCAGGCGTACCGGAATAAATCCGCTGCTTGTTACCTCCAATTCGTCATTATTTACTATTTTGGATGCTATTAAGTACTAAGTATTGAGTAAAGTATAAGTGATCTCGGGATTGCTTTCTGCTTAATACCTGCTATTTTATACCAAACCAAACCCGGTATGTTTTCAAACTATAACGGCACTTTGCATTCACAGGAAAGTGGATTCATAAAAGGCAACAACCGGTCTTTTATGTATGGTGACGGCTTGTTTGAAAGTATTCGCATAAGGCATGGCAAACCAATGTTTTTGGATGCGCACATTGCACGTTTGCTGGATGCCGCAATAGCCTTAAAAATGCAGGTACCTGATACGCTTAACCTGGACCATTTTCGCAAGGAAATAGGCGAGCTTATTTCAAAAAACAATATACAGCAGGGAGGTAAATGTCGCCTCACGCTTTTCAGGAATACAGGCGGTACCTATACGCCTGACGATAACGGGGTAGGCTATATAATTGAAGCTTATCATTACACTAACAACGATTACACCCTGAACGAAGAAGGATTTTCGGTTGAACTGTATCCCGAAATGCGAAAACCGGTTAACAAGCTGGCTATTTATAAAACGTGTAACAGTTTGTTGTATATCATGGCCGGTATTTATGCCCGCCAAAATAAATATGATGACACCTTAATTGTAAATGACAAGGGAAATATTATTGAAAGTTCCAATTCAAACCTTTTTATTATTTGCAACGGGGTATTGTATACACCGGCATTAAGCGATGGTTGCCTGGCAGGTGTCATGCGTATGCAAATCATCAACATTGCATTGGCCAATAAGTTAAAAGTATACGAATGCAGCCTGAATCCGCAAAACTTATTGGTTGCCGATGAGGTTTTTCTTTCAAATGCTGTGCGCGGTTTGCAATGGGTGGCCAGTTATAAAATGAAACGGTATTACAACAAATTGACAAAAGAGTTGCTACAAAAGCTGAATGAAGTTACCAACCAACAGGCGGGCGTGGTTAACTCTTTTTAAGTTTGTTACTATCCATTCAATCGCGTTCCTAAATCGGGCGCACGTATTTCTCCATTTAAAATCTTAAATGGTTTATTCCTGCATCATAATTTCAATGCAGCTTGCGTGGCCCGCTTCCTGCATGATCATATGGCGTTGCATGGTAAAATCGCTTTCCTTACAGTGGTAAATATCGGTAAACACCTGCGGATTCCTGTCAACCAGGGGGAACCATGAACTTTGTACCTGTACCATTATTTTATGTCCCTTCTTAAACGTGTGCATGATGTCGGGCAACTTAAATTTAACTTCTTCTGTTTTCCCTTTTGGCATGGGTTCGGGTTTTTCAAAACTCTTGCGGTATTTTGAGCGCATGACTTCAGCGCGAACAAGCATTTCGTATCCGCCAATTTTTACCTCTTTACCGTTCAGCGTATAACTTTTTGCCGTATCGGGGTACACATCAATAATTTTTACAATAAAATCGGCATCGGTACCGGTTATATTCACCCATAAATCAGCTGTTACTTCACCGGCCATTGTTACGTCCAATTTAAGTTCGGGTGTGGTCCAGGTAAGTACATCGGGACGCTGATCGGCAAACCGCTGGTCTTCTATCATGTATTCACGGCTGCGTTTGTTGGTGATTTCATTTGTAAACGGAACCGGATTGGCCGGATCGCTCATGAAAAAAGTGTAGGAGGTTGCCGCTTTTGGTTCTACAAAAAGCAACATGCCGTTGTTGTGAAAATACAATTTCTTTTTACTAAGGCCATCAGGCGGCCATTCTGTATACGTCCTCCATTTGTCGGCCCCAACATCAAATACGGTTGCTTCGGCAAGGTTAGCTCCAGGGCCGTTTTTCAAATGTTCCATGAAAAAAGGAAACTCAATGGTTGAGCAATAATAATCGCTGGTGTTGCTCCCAAATTTAATGTCGCCAAAATAACTGCCGGTTGAGCGCGACCAGCCGCCATGAAACCAGGGCCCTTCAACTAATTTATTTTCAATTCCAGGACTTTTTGCTTCAATCCATTTATACGTTTCAAAAGCGCCCCACGCATCTTCGGCATCGTACAAACCGCCCACGGTTAATACTGCGCACTTAATTCCTGCAAAGTGCTGGCGTATATCGCGGTCTTTCCAAAACTGGTCATAATCGGGATGGTTCATTTCCTCGTGCCAGAACTTGTGGTCGGTCATGTATTTTTTGGTGAGGTTGTCAAGGGTTCCTTCCTGCAGAAAAAACTTGTAGGCATCAGGCATGGTCCATTGAAAGCCTTTTTCCCATACCGGGGTAGGTTTGGGCCGTGATTTCCCAAAAACATAATCGAAGGTGAACGTATCAAACAAAAAGAAAGCGCCATTGTGATGTACATCGTCACCCAAAAACCAATTGGTAACCGGTGCCTGTGGCGAAACGGCTTTAATGGCCGGGTGATAGGAGAGTGCCGCCATGCTGGCGTAAAAACCAGGGTACGAAATTCCGTACACTCC
>DASPJQ010000015.1:0-2539 GCA_035628535.1 Flavobacteriales bacterium
GCGAAACAGCGTGGTGGTTAATGCCGAAGTAAATGTATTGTTCTCAAAAATGATCACCCGCAACGGCAATGAACGCCTGCGCACGTATTATGAAATGCCTTTGCAATTTAATGATATAGAAGTGCTGCCGCTGAGCTGGACCCTGGTTCATCCCATTGACGAATCAAGCCCGTTCAACGGTTTGAGCGTTGATGACATCAGGCGCGATAATGGTGAAATTTTTGTCCAGTTAAAGGCCTTTGACGAAACATTTAACTCTACCGTTATTTCGCATTATAGTTATACGGCCGATGACATTGTGGAGAACGCGGCTTTTGAGCGAACATTTTATCCCGAAAGCGGCCAGTATGTTTTGGATTTGCAGGCATTGAGCCGTCATCGCAAGCTGTAACAAATGAAAACCGTTTTTGAGCCCATACCATTTGACGCGTCAACCGAAATACCGGTAATGGAAGAATTTTACACCCTTCAGGGCGAAGGCAAACATACAGGCAGGGCCGCTTATTTTATACGACTGGCGGGTTGTGACGTAGGTTGTACCTGGTGCGATGTAAAAGAGAGCTGGCCTGTTGAACCCAGGCAATTGGTTAAAATCAATTCACTTGTTAAAAATGCACAAAAATACCCCGGGCGTTTTGTGGTAATAACCGGTGGTGAACCCACGTTATACGACTTAAAACCGCTTACCTTTGCATTCCATACTGCGGGATTTATGCTTGCCATTGAAACTTCGGGAACCAATAAATTAACAGGCGATTTTGACTGGGTTTGCCTGTCGCCTAAAAAATTTAAACCTGCCCTTGACCAGAATTATGGGATTGCCGATGAATTGAAGGTTATTGTATACAATAAACACGACCTTGAGTGGGCAACAGACCTGGCCACAAAAACCAATTCAACATGCTGCCTTTACCTGCAACCTGAATGGAACAAGGCAGCCGAAGTAATACCGCTCATTGTTGATTTTGTTAAAAATAATCCGCGCTGGAGAATTTCACTCCAAACGCATAAATACCTTGACATACCCTAACTGGTATGCTATTTGCGATATGATAATAAAATTTCCTTTTTTATGATAAAACGAGTCCTGATTCCCTGCTTATTGCTTTGTTCCTGTGCGGTTGCACAACCAACGGGCCAGTATTCCTCAACAAATAAAAAAGCCATAAAAGCCTTTGAAGCTGCCGATGCCTGTTATGGTACTATGGACAAATACGGGAAAAAGGACGAAGATTGCATTGTCAAAAATTTTACCAAAGCTTATGAAACCGATCCAAATTTCATGGAAGCTTATTTGCTGTTGGCACAATATTACATGGACGTGAAAAAAAATAAAGAAGCTGTTGATGTACTAAAAAAATCGCTTAAAGTAAACCCGACCTTTTTTGTAAACAGCTGGTTTCTTTTGGGCGAGCTTGAATTCAAAACAGGGAATTATGCAGGTGCTATTGCCGCCCTAAAAGAGTTTGAAAGACTTTCACGCGGGAATATTCCGCAGGACATGCAGGCCGACATGGACAAAATCCTGGCATCAAGCGAATTTGCTGTTGAAGCAATGAAAAAACCTGTAACCTTTGAACCGCAAAACCTGGGACCTGGTGTTAATACACGTTTTCCTGAATATTTTCCAACCATTACCGGTGACGATGAAATGCTTTTATTTACGAGAAGAATACCCGATGCTGCCGCCCCGATGGGTGAACAGGAAGATTTTTTTTACAGCATTAAAGTTGACGGTAAATGGGGAAAATCACAATCAATCAGCAATAAAATAAATACCTACCTCAACGAAGGGGCCCCTTCATTGTCGGCTGATGGTTCAGTGCTCATTTTTACTGCTTGCGATTTGATGGGTATGGGTGATTACGGAGAGCACCGTGAAGGGTTGGGAAGCTGCGATTTATTTTATTCAGTTAGGTATAACGGGCAATGGGATCCGCCTCAAAACCTGGGCAGCAATATTAATTCAAGCCAATGGGAGGGGCAACCCTCGTATTCATCAGATGGAAAAGAACTGTATTATATTAAACGGGGCAAAGGAAGTGCAACAAGGCAAAACGGTGAAATTGTCGTTTCGCACCTGGTTGATGGTGCCTGGAGCGCTCCTGAACGTTTACCTGACTACATTAACACACCCGATCACGAATGCTCGGTTTTGATACATCCCGATGGACAAACCCTTTATTTCTCGTCAAACGGGCACATTGGTTTCGGGAGTTTTGATTTATACATGTGCCGTAAACAACCCGATGGCAAATGGGGAAAACCCATTAATTTGGGATATCCTATCAATACAGCCGGTGAAGAAAATTCCCTGCTCGTTTCTTCAAGCGGAGAAATTGCTTTTTTTGCTTCCGACCGTGAAGGCGGTTACGGTGGTTTGGACCTATACAGCTTCAAGCTGGATGAAAGCATACGCCCGGTTTACACAACGTATATGAAAGGCGTGGTATATGATTCCATCAGCAAAGCAAAACTTGAGGCCCGCTTTATTTTAACCGACCTGGAAACCGGGAAACCGGTGCGGGTTGCTGCCAGC
>DASPJQ010000016.1:0-2948 GCA_035628535.1 Flavobacteriales bacterium
GGTCCATGTGATTCGGTTTTCATCGGTTTTGTTTCATCTAATCCGTTTGACAATTCCAACTTTCATCCTGATACCTGGGCCATGTTTGACAATGTTTCATTCACCAATACGGGCCCTGCTCCGGCAGCATTGCCCAATCCCAGTTTTGAAGTATGGACCGATGTAACGGTGACGGATCCTGACAACTGGGATTCGTATAATACCCTGCTCGCTTCATCGGGCATTGCCACTGTAAGTCAAACAGCCGATGCTGCAGTTGGGACCTATGCCGCACAACTTGAAACAAAATATGTGGCCCTGTGGGGTGATACCATACCGGGTATTTTAACCAATGCAACAATAGATGCCTGGGGTAGCCTTTATGCAATACCGTATACAGCCGAACCTGCTAACTTTTCAGGCCAGTATAAATATGCTCCCAGTGGCAGCGATATGGCGGAAGTACAGGTATTGTTTTTCCAGGCAGGCAGCACCATTGGCGGATATTATTTACCCATAACAAGTACCGCAGCCTCGTACACATCAATGGGTGGGCCACTTGGTCTTACCGGCACACCCGATTCAATGGCGGTTATTATTGCATCGGGCAGTAATGCCGGGTCGGTGTTAAAAGTTGATGATTTGAGCCTAACCGGTGGGAACATCGGCATACAGGAAATGGCAAAAAAACTGGGAATTAAAGTGTATCCAAACCCGACTTATGGTGTGTTCTCGCTGGAGTGGGAAGCTTCGTCCCATGAAAATGTAAATTTTTTATTGACTGATGTTACCGGAAAAACGGTGATGACAAAAACACTGGTATCAACAGTCGGCACCAATGTAAAGGAACTGGATATTGAACGTTTACCTGCAGGTATTTATACCTATTCACTGCTAAATTCCGGTTTGAATAAAATTGGAAAACTGGTGAAAGAGTAAATTAAACTCAAAAAAATGAAGCCCCGAAGACTGTTTTCGGGGCTTTTTTTATTGTGCAATGTTTCAGCATAATACCGGCCATTTTTATACGGCAGTTTTTATGTTCAATCCGGTTATTCTTTTGGAATTGGCAATTTATGAATGCGCAGGAACGAAAGCTTATCCCAATAACCGCGTTGGAAAATAATTTTCCCGTTCACAACATGGAAGAACCCGCAACCACGCAAGCCATCAGGGTCCTTCCATTCAAGTATGGCCCAGCTACCGTCCTCAAATATATTTTCAACAATACAAATCATGTTGGCTGCAGTAAATTCATCGTTAAACATTTTACGGATGTTCGCTTTTCCTACTACAGGCTCGTTGCATACCTGGTGGTTGGTAGCGTCCTCGGCATAAAAGCCGGTCAATGCATCAACGTCAGCACGGTTAAAGGCATCAACCCATTTTTGTACAAGTTCTCGTGGTCGCATAGCAGTTAATTAATTTTGATGCCTACAATACATACATCATCAATCTGTTCACGTTCTCTTTTCCATTCATTGAACTCATCGTATAGTTTTTGTTTTTGTTCATTCGTGTTTAAGGTATGAATGCCCGATAAAAATTTTTGCATGCGTTTCACCTTATATTTTTTTCCATGCGGACCGCCAAACTGGTCGCCAAAGCCATCGGAATAAAAATACATTACATCCCCTTTCTTTAAGGCCAGCTCATAACCGTTAAACGGTTTCATAATTTCACCACGGCCAACCGGCATTTTGTCAACATAATGCAGTTGCTCTTTTTGAGAACAGGAATGAACTATAAAAGCGAAGATGATGGCCGCGTTTAGCCTTTTCATTGCTTAAATATAGGTAAAAAGCCGAATGAGCTAGCTACAGGATGAAGATTGATAATCAAAGATAAAATAACGATTGCAAGCATAAAAAAGTGCCGGCAGGATTTAGTGCCGGCACTTTGGGTGGGAGTGTAAAAAACCGTTAACGGTTCAATACGATGCGCTGGGTGTGTTTTGCTTTGTTTTTGCCGGTTATAGTAACAAAATAAATTCCGTTTTTCAATTCGAACGCATTCAGGTCAAAAATGAGCTTGTGCTTGACATCACTTGTTGCAACAACCTGTCCAAGTACATCGGTTAAGGTAGCCTGGCAAACCGTGCCGTCAGCCTCTATGCGTATAGTTATCATTCCGGTGGTTGGATTGGGGTATACGGCAACGTTGTGTTCATTCATGTACTCTCCAACGGTTGTAGGGTTGGTCAAGGTAATGCATGAAATGGAATCGGTGCAGCCGTTGGCATCACTCACACTATAGGCATACGATCCGGCACATAAACCGGTGGCCGTAGCCCCTGTTGTTGAAAGTGGTAATCCGGTAGTGCAATCATACCAGTTATATGTATAAGGAGACACCCCACCGCTTGTTGTTGCCGTAATGGAACCGTCACACGCACCGAACGATGACGGGTTGGTACCTGTTGCTGTTGTAACAATATCAGTTGGGCCGCCAACAATGAAGGTGAATACAGTGGTGCAGCCTGCAGCATCACTTGTATAGGCAATGTATGTACCTGCGCAAAACCCTGTGAATGTTGTTGAGGAAGCATAGGTTTGTGTTGTTGTTCCTATGGTTGTAGTATACGGAGGCGTACCCGCTGTTGATATCACGTTGGCCGTAGCATCACATGCGCCATAACAACTAACGGAGGTTGGCACAACGGTGGTCACCATGGTGCAACCCGAGGCTGCAACTGTAACGGTAACACATTCTGTGCATCCATTGGCATCTTGTACACATACAGTATATGTTCCACCACACAATGCGTTGAACGTTGAACTGGTTTGCCAGGTTGTTCCACCATCAATAGAATATTGGTAACCTGGTGTACCGCCTGTAGCCGTTACCGATATGCTTCCGTTACATCCCGAAGTAGCTGCCGTTGGTGTAGCCGATACCGATAGTGCGGTTGGTTGCGTAATGGTGAAGGTTATAGGATAGGTACAACCTGCAGCATCGGTTACTGTTCC
>DASPJQ010000017.1:0-7667 GCA_035628535.1 Flavobacteriales bacterium
CATATGGTTATTTTTGGTTGTACCTATGAGTGAACAAGAAGCTTTCCCCATTAAAGAATGGGCCGAAGACGATAAGCCGCGGGAGAAATTGGTGCAGAAGGGACGTTCATCGCTTTCAAATGCCGAGTTACTTGCCATCCTTATTGGTTCGGGAACCAAACGAATGAGCGCAGTTGATCTGAGTAAAATCATTTTGCGCGATGCCAACGATAGCCTGGAAGTATTGTCCAAGCTTTCGGCCAAAGAATTAATGAAACACAAAGGCATTGGTGAGGCCAAAGCCATAACCATTGTTGCGGCCATGGAACTTGCCCGCAGGCGCAAACAACCCGATACCGATGAAAAACCCACCATATACACCAGCCGGAGCGCTTTTGAACTGGTAAATCCTTACCTGGGTGATCTCAACCACGAGGAGTTTTATATTATTCTTGTAAACCGGGCCAATAAAGTGCTGAAAATTGAACGCGTTGGAATGGGCGGCATAACAGGAACCGTTGCAGATATCCGCATTATGTTCAAATCGGCCCTTGAGCACCTGGCCACCGGCATTATACTTGCACACAACCACCCCTCGGGGCAGTTACGCCCGAGCGATGCCGATTTGCAGCTTACCCGCAATGTAAAAGATGCCGGCAAAATACTCATGGTAAACCTGCTTGATCATATCATCGTTGGCAACAATACCTATTTTAGTTTTACCGATGAAGGGATTTTGTAAAAATGATACTGGTATACTGTGAACATATCACTTCAAGGCATCACTATGTCTTCAGGCAAATTTTCAACCAGTTTCTCCAAACCGGTTTCAGGTTGGTAAGTTCTTCCAGCGAATTTAATAACGCTGCCGCCTTTGTAATTAATTATTCAAAAAATACGGCATTAAAAGCCGATTTGCATATTGTTCCGCAAGGCATGCTTGATTTGCAAAACCCGTGGCAGCATGGCATTCAAAAAATACCCTTTGAAGTGAACCATGAAACAGTAAAGTTTTTCAAGTACCATGCTTTAAATGAAAATGATCCGGGGTTTGATGTATTTTCGGCTGTTTTTTGGATGCTTTCGCGGTGCGAGGAGTATGCATCATTTCGCAAATTCCCCACTGATTCGCATGGCAGGTTTACGGTAAAAAGTTCAGACCACCTCCCGGCTTTTATAAAAACTCCGGTAGTTGATGCCTGGTGCCATGATTTGAAAAACCGGGTCAATAAAAAATTTCCGGGTTTAATTTCCGATAGCCATTTTACGGTCATCAATACCATTGATGTTGATAACGCGTATGCGTATAAGGGTAAAAGCAGCACACGTCAAACGGGGGCTTTTGCCAGGCATTTGTTAAAGGGGCAATTTGCAAAAATAAAAGAACGCGGAAAAGTGCTGCGAGGCCATCACAATGATCCGTATGATACATACGCTTACATTCGTGAAACAGCAACAAAAGCCGGGGTTCAAACCTTTTTTTTTCACCTGGTTGGTAAACTGGCCGAGCGTGACCGTAACATTTCTCCCGACCATCCAGCGTATACAACCCTGCTCAAGGAATTAAATGCCTGGTCGGTCCAGGGGCTTCATCCGTCCTATGCCAGCAATACCTGGCCCGGTTCCATTACCAGTGAAAAAAAATCCCTTGAGAAGGTATTGGGTATTAAGGTTAACAATTCCCGGCAGCATTTTTTGAAGCTTGAGTTCCCTGCTACATACCGCAACCTTATTGCTGCAGGCATTCAAACTGATTTTTCGCTTGGATTTGCCGATGAGGTTGGGTTCAGGGCCGGTACCGGAAAAGCCTTTTATTTTTATGACCTTGAAGCCGAAAAGGAAACGAATTTGCTTTTACAGCCTTTGTGCGCCATGGATTCCACCCTCAGGGATTATATGAAACTAAGCCCGGAACAGGCCATTGAAACTATTCTATTGCTGCAAAACCAGCTTAAGACCTACGGCTCAACCTATGTTGCCGTATGGCACAATGAAACCCTGGGCGAAACCAATGGCTGGGAAGGATGGAGGACCGTTTATGAAAGCCAGTTTTCATTGGTGAATACGGTCGAAAAAGATGTGAGTTACAAAAATGAAAACGGTCCTCAATAACCTGGTATTGTTGAAAATAACCCTGTAACACTGTTGGCGGTTTTTGCGTAATAGGCCTAAATTCGTTAAAAACAGTTTTTTTAGTTAATAAAGAGGTTTTAAGTTAACCCTTGTGCACTGCGGTAAATAAAAATAACATTGATGTCGAAAAACAAAAAAAACAGGGTTGATGTCGTTTATTCAACCAACCCCGATTTCAACTATAATTATTCTTCAAATAAAGAGGAAGAAACGCTTCAGCCTCAGCAGCAGCAATTGAAAGTTATGCTTGACAAAAAGCAAAGGGCCGGAAAAGCGGTAACGCTTATTACGGGTTTTGTTGGCAAAGCCGGGGACCTGGAAACGCTTGGTAAAATGCTGAAATCAAAATGCGGTGTGGGCGGCTCGGTAAAAGATGGAGAGATACTTATACAAGGCGATGTCAGAAGTAAAGTGATGGATATATTATTGAAATCAGGTTATAAAGCTAAACAGGCAGGTGGCTAAGCGCAATTATTACATATTCTTTTTTGTTTGTTTCAGCGCGGTTTTTATTTCTTCGTGCAGGCACTACGCTTCACAATACCAGTTGCGTAAATCCCGCCTGACTGCAGCCGATTCGGTTTTTTGGTACGACAGCGCTTTTTGCGAGGAAAAATACATACTCGATACCCTTCTAAAAGGACGCTTTATTCATAGTGCATTTAACGGAAACGTTATTTGCGCTTTAAAAGGCAAAGTGTTTTATGAAAAAACCCTGGGGTATAAGGATATTTTTACGAAAGATTCACTTGAACTCAGCAATTCTTTTCAGCTTGCTTCGGTTTCCAAACCGTTTACTTCAACTGCTATTCTGCAGCTATGCGAGCGGGGAAAAATAAGTTTGAGCGATACAGTTGACAAGCTGATACCCGGTTTTCCGTATAAGGGCATAACTGTAAAAATGCTTTTGTGCCACCGCAGCGGCTTACCCGATTACATTGAATTTACCGACCGGTATTACAGGCGTACTGGTTGTTTTCCTGAATGCATAACCAATGATTCGGTATTGGGACTTATGAAGCAAATACGCCCGCGCATGCTGGCAAAACCCAACCAGAAATACGATTACAGCAATACGGGATTTATGGTATTGGCCAGCATTGTTGAACGGGTTACCGGTACAAAATTCAACGATTACCTGGAGGAAAATATATTTGGTCCGGCAGGCATGAAAAACACCTATGTGTACAATATGCAGGCTAAAAACCTCAAACCTTTAAGCGTAAGGGCTTTTGAAGACGATGCCCTGGTGCCCGAATCGTATCACAACGGTGTGGTTGGCGACAAAGGCGTTTATTCAACTGTGGAAGATCTTTTGTTGTTTGATAAAGCATTGAAACGCGGTGAGCTTTTGTCAAAACAATGGCAGGACAGTGCGTATGCCAAAGAGGTTCCTGAGTGGGAAGGAGACCAGAATTACGGCCTCGGCTGGCGCTTGCGTACAGGTCTTCACAATGAAAACATCATCTACCATACCGGTTGGTGGAAAGGATTCCGGTCAATTTTCATGAGGGACCTCACACGGGATTTGACCATTGTGGTGGTTGACAACGTTCGCAAAAACGGGTTTTTGTCACTCAATGAACTTTTATGGGTGTTTGACAAAAATAAACCGTCTACTTTTTTCTGATCAGATAAATGCCATCACGAACAGGCGCCATTATTTTTTCAACGCGCGAATCGTTCATCACAAAATCATTAAACTCGCAAATGGCCCTTGTATCCTTATCTTTTTTGTCCTGCAAAATTTTTCCGCTCCACAATACGTTGTCGGCTAGAATGAACCCGCCCGGTTTTACCTTGTCAAAAACCAGGTGGTAATAATTCAGGTAATTTTCTTTATCGGCATCAATAAATACAAGGTCAAATGTTTCATTGAGTGTTGGGACGACCTCAAGGGCATTTCCGATTCTGAAATCAATTAACTCATTGTACATGCTTTTTAAAAAATAACCGCGCACAAAATCTTCCAGTTCAGCGTTTATATCAATGGTTATGATTTTTGCATCCTTATCAAGCGCTTCGGCAAAACACAGTGCCGAATATCCGGTATATGTCCCGATTTCAAGAACACGTTTGGGTTTTATCATGTATGTTAGCATGCTTAAAAAGCGCCCCTGCAAATGGCCGCTAAGCATGCGCGGCATCATAATTTTGAGGTTGGTTTCCCTGTTTAGCTCCTGTAAAACCTCGTTTTCAGGGCTGGTATGCGCATTGCAATAATTCGCAAGCGCTTGTTCTATGAATTCCATATTCAGCTAAATTAGTGAAAATATAAGGCTGGTTAATTGTTCGGCTTGATAACACCCGGGAATGTGCTAATTGTACAAGCCGTTCATTTTTAAACCTTTTTATCAGTAACAATGACAATAAAAGAATCGCAACAGTTGGTTGACGCATGGATAAAATCCACGGGCGTACGTTATTTTAATGAGTTGACCAATACAGCCATACTTATGGAAGAGGTGGGCGAAGTGGCGCGCATAATGGCCCGCAAATACGGTGAGCAATCCGCAAAAAAAAATGAAACAAAAGCCAACCTGGCCGATGAAATGGCTGATGTTTTATTTGTGCTCATATGCCTTGCCAACCAAACAGGTATTGATTTGACCAGCGCACTTAAAAAGAACATTCAAAAAAAAACGCAGCGTGACAGCCAACGCCATAAACGCAACCCCAAACTCAACGTAAAGGCATGAAAATCTCCTCTTCACACCATGACGTGGTTTTTGGCAGCATCACTTCGGGAGGACTTTTGGGTTACTTGAAAAAACTTCCACAGGTTGACAAGGTTTTTGTACTAACCGATAATAACACCTCAAAATATTGCCTTCCTAAATTTATTTCAGCCAACGAGCAGTTTGCAACGTTTCCCGTACTGGAGTTTGAATATGGCGAAGAAAACAAAACAATCGACACCTGTAAGTCCATTTGGCAAACTTTGCTTGAAATGGGTGCCACCCGCAACTCGGTATTAATTAACCTGGGGGGAGGCGTGGTAACCGATCTTGGCGGATTTGTTGCAGGAACATTTAAACGGGGAATTCCCTATTTCAATATTCCCACAACACTGCTTGCACAGGCCGATGCTTCGGTAGGCGGCAAAACGGCCGTGGACCTTGACGGTTTAAAAAACCAGGTGGGTTTGTTTTATGAACCCAGGGCGGTTTTCATTGACATTGATTTTCTTGACACGCTGTCAAAACGTGAGTGGCTGAACGGTTATGCCGAAATGATCAAACACGCCTTGCTTGAAAGTGTTGATGCATGGAGTGAGTTGACCAATGCAACCATTACCGATAAAGCGGTAATTCAACAGTTGCTTTACCGTTCAGTGCAATTCAAAAGCAAAATAGTTACTGCCGATGCCAGTGAAAAAGGCTTGCGTAAAATTTTAAATTTCGGGCATACAGTCGGACACGCTTTGGAAACCTTTTTTTTGGAAACCGACAAACCACACCTGAAACATGGTGAAGCTGTTGTTGCAGGTATGATTGTTGAATTGTTTATTTCCGAAACTAAACTCGGCTTCAATCCGGAAACCAGTCAAAAAATCATCGGATTTTTGCACGGATTTTATCCTAAACTGAACTTGGAAAAAGCCGATTTTATACGCTTGATTGAAATCATGAAAACCGATAAGAAAAATCGCGGCAGCGAATACAACTTCACATTGCTCACCGATATTGGAAAGCCTGTGTATGACCAGTCGGTTTTGGCACCCGATATTGATACCGCTCTTAAACGTTACAGGATGCTGGAATGAATGTAAAATTAACATATTGCGATTTTCCGCAGGGAGAAATTGAGCCGGTTTCGTCCAAAAGCATAAGCAACCGCGCTTTAATTATTCATGGTTTGACTGGTGGAAAATGCAAACTCCACAACTTATCGCAAAGCGAGGATACGCAAACGCTCGTTTCATTGCTTGAAAAATGGCAATCAAATGAACACGCGCTTGAATTGGATACCGGGCCTGCCGGAACGGTAATGCGTTTTATGACGACTTATTGCGCTTTGGCTGACAGGGAGATTGTACTGACAGGAAACCAGCGTATGCAACAACGGCCTATGAATGCGCTGGTTGATGCATTGGTAAGCCTTGGAGCAAAAATTGAATACATTGACAGGACCGGTTTTGCCCCGTTGCGCATACTGCCCGCCAACGTGCATGGTGGAAAAATAAAATTGCGCGCCAATGTAAGCAGCCAGTTTATTTCGTCCCTTTTGTTATGCGCGCCCTATTTTACCAACGGGCTTGAGCTGGAGTTGGTTGGGCCCGTGGTTTCGGGTTCATATATTGGTTTAACGGTTCAGGTTATGAAAGAGTTTGGTGTAGATGTGCAATGGATCGGAAATTTTTTGAAAGTAAATCCTGGCAAATATATACCGCGCGAATACAGCGTTGAAGGCGACTGGAGCAGCGCATCCTATTTTTTTGCATGGGCAGCACTCAGCAAAAAAGCGCATATAGCTTTGAACGGGTTAAACCTTTTATCATTGCAGGGCGACAGGGCCATTGTGCACGCAAGTGAAAAATTTGGCGTAAAAACTGTTTCTACTCCGAATGGTATCATAATAGAGAAAGCGGGCAAGCCGTTGTTGGCCCGGTATGAAATGGATTTTAATGATTGTCCTGACATTGCCCAAACACTTGCGGTAATGTGTGCAGGTGAACGTTTAAAAGAAGTAAAACTTACAGGTTTGCAGACCCTTTCGTTGAAAGAAACCGATCGAATTGCTGCATTAAAAACAGAATTTGACCGGTTTTCAATTGTTACAAAAGTTGATGGACCATACTCACTGGAGTTTGACGCCTCGGGTTTTGAAGTATATAAAGGCTTGATACATACCTATGATGATCATCGTATGGCATTAAGTTTCGCCCCAATGGTTCAAAAAACTGGAGAATTGATCATACAAAATGCGGCTGTGGTCAAAAAATCCTATATCAATTACTGGCAGGACCTTAATTCCCTTGGTTGTATCGTGGAAAATTTCGATATTTAACCTTTCATCTGCACAGAATGAACAAACTATTAGCCGCCTTTTTTTTAGCGTTCGTTGCCATTGCAGCCACGCACGTGAAACCACCAGCTAAAACTGATCTGCAACAGAGCGGGGCCCCTATGGGTATTGGTGATCCTGAGGACCACGTCTCCTGGGCCCAGTGGAACCTTGACCGGCTGGCTGACCCTGCAACAGGAAAAATTCCGGCCGGGATGCGAAAGGCCGAATTGGCATTTGCACAAACATTGCCTAAAAATATGAGCCGCGCATTAAGCTGGACACAAATTGGCCCTAAGCAGCTTGGGGGGCGCACCCGTGCCGCAGCTTATGACATACGCAATGAAAATATTGTGGTTGCCGGTGGTGTAACCGGTGGCTTATGGAAATCGGTTGACGGCATGCTCACCTGGTATAAAACAACTACAAGTGGGCAATTGCACAGCGTTAGCTGCATTGCGCAGGACAAGCGAAGTGGTAAAGAAGACACCTGGTATGCCGGTACGGGCGAATATTATCCTGTTGCAAGCGCTTCATCCTATAGTTCA
>DASPJQ010000018.1:0-1903 GCA_035628535.1 Flavobacteriales bacterium
TTACCGCCTGGTGTTTTTCCAAAAGATAGGTTTGCACGCGTGCTTTGTCAATACTATCATTTGCTGTGATTTGCTGCGCACCTGCATGTAAACCAATAAATAAAAACACGAACAACAGGTTTTTCATGCCGCTAAATTAAATATAGTACAAACAAATACAAACTGAATGCCAACGGTTCAAATTCCAACCGCGACAATCCCGCCATTTTTTAGCGTTATTTTGATCCTCAAATGCTTATCTTTGCACAAACACGCAAAATGAGAAAGTTTTTTCTATTATCGGTTTGTCCACTGGCCATTGCATTGCTTTTTGCACAATGCAATAAAGCCGAACGCCAGCTTAAGAAAGACAAAAAAATAATTGAACAATATATTAAAGACCACGGGTTAACCGCACAATCAACCGAAGACGGTTTGTATTATGTAATTGAAAATGCCGGCACCGGCACACAGCCCTCTTCGTCATCAACCGTTAAAGTAGCCTATAAAGGATATTATACCGATGGGCGCGCATTTGACGCCAGCCATGTTTCGGGTGTTGATTTTTCGTTGGCCACTGTAATCAAGGGCTGGCAAATTGGCATTCCAAAATTCAAAGAAGGCGGTAAAGGAATTTTATTAATTCCCTCGGGGCTTGGTTACGGTCCCAAAGGTCGTGGTGACATTCCCGGCAACGAGGTCCTGATTTTCGACATTACGCTGATTGATGTATTATAAGGTATATCTAAACAGATGAACGGATCGGGAAGTGATAATTTACCCCTCATGCATTTACCGTACATTTATTTTAAATCTTCACTATTTGGCAGGTAAACGTTAAAAACAGCCCCTTTTCCAAGCTCACTTATTGCACAAATATACCCGTTGTGGTTTTCCACAATTTTTTTGCAAATAGCCAGGCCTATTCCTGTTCCCTCATATTCGTTTTTGCTATGCAAACGCTTGAACAATGAGAAAATAGTTTTATTGTATTGTTTTTCAAAACCTATACCGTTATCTTTAAATGAAATACGGATGTATTCATGCTTGGTCAGGATTTTGGGGGCATCAGGAATACTGTCTTTCCCCACAACGGCTGCTGTTATTTCTATTAACGGATTCTCAGAAGAAAATTTCAGGGAATTACCAATCAAGTTATAAAACAGCTGCCTGAGTTGAACGTGGTTACCGTTTACAAACGGCAGCGGCTCACTCATTATCCTGGCGTTTTTTTCAGAAATAAGCAATTCAAAATCTTCGCGTACTTCGCTTAACACAAAATTCAGATCAACCGGTTCGGTTTCCATGGTGATTGTGTGTTTGCTGAGGCGACTGTATTCAAGTAATGATTTTACCAATGCGGCCATTCGGGTTGCCGAGGAATCAAGTTTTTTAAGGTAAGTGATTACAAATTCCTTATCATCATAATTTTCCTGGATTAATTCTGTAAACGTCTGGATTTTTCTTAAGGGTTCCTGCAGGTCGTGTGATGCAACATAAGCAAATTGTTCCAACTCGCTGTTTTGAATTTCGAGATTGGCCAGGTATACGGCTAACTTTTCCTGTGCTTCTTTTTGTAGCGTCATATCACGCGTAACTTTTGAATAACCAATTATATTGCCCTCATTGTTATGCAAAGCCGTGATGGTTATGCTGCCCCAGAATTTGGAACCGTTCTTTCTCACGCGCCAGCCTTCCTGCAGGGCCTTTCCCGTTTCCCTTGCTATGCTAAGAAGCCTTGAAGGCAATTCATTTTTCCGGTCTTCTTCGGTATAAAACACTTCAAAACTTTTACCTACTATTTCTTTGGCGGTATATCCTTTAATGTTCTCGGCCCCAACATTCCAGTTTTCAATTATACCTTCTTTATTAAGAAGTATGATGGCATAATCCTGCACTTCGGCTATCATTTTATGATACCGTT
>DASPJQ010000019.1:0-1612 GCA_035628535.1 Flavobacteriales bacterium
TGGTTGCATAAAATTCTTTTTTGCGGTTGAAGAAATGATCGCAACCGGCACGAAATTTCATGTACAACGTATTGTCAGACTTGAGGCCTGTACCGCCCAGTTTTTTCCATTCTTCCTGCAGGGCAATAATTTTATTGGTGGTTTCTTTAAATTCGGGCGAATCTTTTAACGCATCAATTTTTGCAATAAGTTCTTCTTTTTTTGCATTAATGCCTGCAGCCTTTTCTTTCAATGAATCATAAAAAGCCTTTTTCGCTGCAAAAAAATCATCGCACACTGCACGAAATTCGGCCCACACGGTTTCATTGTTCTCTTTCGGTGCGAAACCTATTGTTTTCCATTCGTTTTGGAGGTCAATTAATTGTTTGGTAGCGTTTTCCCACTCGCGGGGCGAATTGTTGGCTTTGTTAACGGTTTTGGCTTTTTCAATCAGGCCTTTTTTCGCTTCAAAGGCCTGTACCTGTACCTGGCGTTTTTCTTCGTAATGGGATTTTAGTTTTCCCTGTATTTCCTGTACAGAGGCCCAATAACGCACACGAAAATCTTCCCAGTTCTCTTTTGGGACGGCACCTGTATCATCCCACTCACGCTGTAAATTTTTCAAGGCAGTATCCAATTCTTTCATATTGGTTTTGTCCTTAAGCGCATCTATACGGGCGATGATATCATTTTTAAGCGCTATGTTTTTTTTCAGGTCATTCTCGCGAAGTTCCTTGTAAATATTCATGTTATAATGGAACAATTCCACCAGACGGCTGTATTCATTTTGAATGTCCTGTTGTTTTTCCTGGGGAACGTTGCCTATGTTGCGCCATATCTCTTTTAATTCATTGAAACGGAAATAGGCTTTTGAAATATTTTCCTCTTCGCTTATGAGCCGGGTCAATTCCTCTACAACTTCTTTTTTCTTTTTGAAATTATCCTGTTCAATGTTTTCGCGGTCCTGCCTGTTTTTTTCAAGGCGCTCACGGTAAATCTTAATGGCCTCCTTAATTTTTTCAATTTGGTCGTCATCTGCATAGTCAACTTCGCCATCTCCTTCCTGTTCGGTGCGTGCAGGCCTGCGATCAAGTAAATTGTAAAATTCACGGGTCAATTCCCCGGCATCCTGCTTGATTTCATCCAGGTTGGGGTTTTGCAACAATGTTTCAAATCGTTCTCGTACTTCGCTAAAATTCATTTTCAGTTTAATGGGACACAAAAATAAAAATAATTGTGCACAAAATTCAATTATACCTTCACTGACTATCAGATAATTAATAAAAAATTATTCACTTTTTAAGGCTTCTTGTTAAAAATCGCAAACCTTCCGAACAAGGTATGAAAATCCTTATAACTTTGTAAAACAAAGTACTTTTTATGGAAGACTATAAAGAACAGCTGCTTCATTTGAAAGAAATGCGCGCCATCATGGAACGCTCCAATAAATTTTTATCGCTGAGTGGGCTCTCCGGTATACTTTGCGGGTTGTACGCGTTGGTTGCTGCAACGGTAGCTTATTATTTGATTTACATTTATCCTTTTTCCAAGCCTGTTGATTTGGCCAGGCCTGAAGAAGGACGATTCAGCGAGGCGTATGCAAGCACTGTTGCTCTTTTTTCAAACATTGAAT
>DASPJQ010000020.1:0-3444 GCA_035628535.1 Flavobacteriales bacterium
TTACCGGTTTATCATGGCATTGCTTACGGTATAAATCATTTTGATATTACCATTGACCTTGAAACGCCCGTTGTGCAGGAACAATACGATGAATTCAATAACAATAAAATTGAGTTTGATTATGCCATCAGCGGTAATGCTATTTTCCCGGTGTACCCTTACCAGTTTGCCATTGTACCTGACAGCATGGTTACCTTCCATGCGTCAACCGTTAATCCGCTTGCTGCAACCCGGCCATACCGTTTTGAGCTTGACACAACCGATTTGTTCAACAGTCCGTTTAAGCGGTACATCATTGTAAACAGCCAGGGCGGTGTTGTGTCGGTTCCTGGCAGCAACTGGCTGTTGGCATCAACCGATGCTGTGGCACCTTTGCTGCATACCGACAGTACGGTTTATTTCTGGCGTGTGAGTCCTGACAGTTCTACATTCATCTGGCAGGAATCATCATACCAATACATTAAAGGCGTTGAAGGATGGGGCCAGGCGCATTATTTCCAGTTTGAAGAGAATAAGTACAAACACCTGATATATGACAGGCCCAATCGTAAATGGGAATTTGAAGCGCTTGACGATGTGGTACGCGTTGATGTGATTGGTTTTTCGGTGCCGGGCGAAACGTATAACAACGGTTGGTATATTAACGGCATTAACCAGGAATATGATGGAATCATAGGTGGCCTGTGGACCCCCGGTATAATTTACGTAGCGGTTATTGATCCGTTTGATGCCGACCCATGGCACACGTTTGATGGATATTGGGACGGTTCCATGTCAAGCGTTTCAAACATTAAATATTTCGGCCAGTTCAACTGCCGGCCATATACAGGTATGGGCCGTTTTCGCGGTGAATATTATTTTGGATTCAGGCAGGCCGTGCAGGCCGAGATGGATTCACTGGTTGATATGATTACGAATGATATTCCATGCGGGCATTATTACATGATGTGGACATTTGGCGCAGCCAACTTTGCCGAATGGGATGCACACAATACAAATGTGTATACGATGTATCAAAACCTGGGTGTTCCGGGCCTTTCTGCAGGGTCAGGGATGGCCAACAGGCCCATTATTGTTATGGGCCGTATGTGCGATACTTCAACTACCAAATTTATTTTTGGCGATACGGTACACACGGGCGCCATTGTTTCACTTTCCGATACCATTGCAGGGGCTTTGCCGGGCGCCATGGAATCGGTTAAAATAGGACCGGCTTATAATTGGAATGCGTTGTACTGGAAACAGCATCCGCTTGAATCGCCTGTTACAGGTGACAGTACGTTCATTGAAGTAATTGGCATAACCGGTGCCGGTGCTGAAATAAGTTTGCTTGATACGTTGTTCACCCCTTACGATTCAGTATTAAACCTAAACAGCATTGTAAACGCTTCCGTGTATCCGTACATCAAACTCCAGGCGCGCACTGTTGATAATGTGACGCTTACACCAGCCTGGTTTGAACGTTGGCAAATTATTTATACTCCGGCCCCTGAGGCAGCGCTTGATCCGGCTAATGGTTATGTAATGACGTTGGGAACCGACTCCATTGCTGAAGGCGATAATTTCCAATTTGCCATGGCTATTAAAAACATTAGTCCCTGGAACATGGACAGCCTGCTGGTGCATTATTGGATAGAAGACCAATACCGCAACAAACATTACATTTCATATTCAAGGCAGGATTCGTTAAAGAGCGGTGAAATTTTGCTGGATACGCTTACCATTCCTACGCTGAATGTTGCCGGCAACAATTATTTGTGGATTGAGGCCAACCCTATACCGTTAACATCAACCAGCAATCAATACGACCAACTTGAGCAATACCATTTCAACAATGTGGCACGCATACCGTTCACAGTAAATTCTGACAATGAAAATCCCATACTGGATGTAACGTTTGACGGGCGCCATATCCTGAACCGTGACATTGTAAGCGCCAAACCGTTTATATGCATGAGCCTTGATGATGAAAACAAGTTCCTGCTTATGGACCAGCCCTCTGATACTTCGCGGTTCCTGGTGTATCTGACAAATCCGGCAGGTGTTGAATCGCGCATATATTTTATGCAGGGTGCGGTTCAGCAACTGAATTTTATCCCTGCCGGAAGCGATAATAAATGCAAAATTGAATGGAATGCATCATTCAACACCGATGGAATTTACAAGCTTCGTGTAAAGGCGTGGGACAAGAGTGATAACCGCAGCGGTGCAGGTCCGGGCGGTGAAGGTTACAGCATCGAGTTTGAAGTGGTGCAGGCCCAAACCATTACCCACGTCATGAACTACCCGAACCCGTTCAGCACCAAAACCCATTTTGTGTTTACGCTAACGGGCAGCGAACTTCCGCAGTATATGAAAATCCAGATTTTCACGGTATCAGGTAGAGTGGTGAGGGAAATTACGCTTGACGAACTCGGCCCACTTTACATAGGACGCAACATTACCGAATACGCCTGGGACGGTCGTGATGAGTTTGGCGACCAGTTGGCCAACGGAGTGTATTTTTACCGGGTTATTTCAAAAAACAGCGGTATGCAGGATATTGAAAACCGTTCAACAGGTGCCGATCAGTACTTTAAAAAGGAATTTGGTAAAATGTACCTGATGCGGTAGTTCCCCATGTTGCTTTCCCGTTTGAGACCAGTTTTTGCATTTATTTTGTGTGCGTGGCCTGGTTTTATTTTTTGCCAGAACAACCGAAGTGCTGTAGACAGTTTGTTGACAAAGGTCGCTACGGCAAAACTCAAGGACAAAAGCTACCTGTACGATGAATTAACACTGAAATTCTATCGTAAACAAACCGATTCGGCCATTAAATACGGTAAGTTGACGTTGGCCTGGGCGTATAAAGCCAATGATTCCGTCAACATCGCGTATGCACATTCACGGATGGGCGTGTTGTACAAAAACAAAGGATTGTTTGACAGCTCACTGGTCCATTATTTCAGGTCAATAAAAATTCAGCAAAAAAACGGATTCAAAAACGGGATTGCGGCCAATTACAACAACATTGGTACCGTATACAAATTAAGAGGGCAATATGACAAGGCGGTTTGGTATTATCACAAAGCCATTAACATGTTTACCGGTTTGAAAGACGGAAGCGGGTTAAACCAGGTTTTACAAAATATTGCTGAATTATACATTGAAATTGGTGAGGAAGAAAAGGCCCGGAAAGAATTTGAGACAGCGGCTGTATATTTTAAAAAGCATCCCCACAAAGCGGCTGAAGGCTTTTTATATGCCGGCCTTGGCCAGATTTACGCACGGCAAAAAAAATACCGGCTGGCTGAGCGCTATATGAAACAGGCCGCACAAATGTTTGAAGCGGTAGCGGCAAATACCGACCTGGCCCACGCGCAAATAGAATTAAGCAAAATTTTACTGATCAACCAAAAAAAGGGTTCGGCTGACTCGCTTATTAAAAAAATACAATTTTAAAAA
>DASPJQ010000021.1:0-6237 GCA_035628535.1 Flavobacteriales bacterium
TGTTTTGGTTGTTCACGTTTATAAATGTGTTTGCCCAGGTGGTGCCTGCGTTGGTGGTTTTATAAATAGTGGGTACGCCAATATTGTTGCTGCCGCCAACATAAGCAATGTCAATGTCGTTTTCGGCCATGCCTACAAACATGGGAAAGTCAACTCCCACAGTGAGGTTGCTTGTTTTATTAACCCAGTTACCTGAACCGTAGTCACAGGAATAAATACCGGTCATAAATCCCCAGTAGTCGGATCCCTGTAAGCCAACATACACATCACCTGCATTGGCCGTGAGGCAAAAAAAACGTGTGGTTGTTCCTGATTTGGCCGCAGCAAAACTCCATATGGCATCGGTTGAAGGAATGCCTGTTATGGTCGCCATGTTCCATGTAGTACCACCATCGGTTGAAACCAATACGCCTTCGTTGGTTCCTAAATAAATGTTGAGTCCGTCAAAAAAAGCACCGCCTACAACACATCCATTGCCCGTACCATCAGTATGGATACTGGTGAAACTGCCGCCACCATCAGATGAAAAAAACACTTCGCCATAGTACGCCATCACAACGCTGCCGGGATTGTTGTAATTAACATACATGTAATATGTGTCTTCGCCCGGATCCGGGTTGCCCGTAAGTTCGGTCCACGTTAGTCCATTGTCGGTACTCTTTACAGGAGTGCCAATATCGTTGACGTAACTTATGCTGTATAGCAAGCCGGGAGTTGATGTAAAGCACACCCTTGAATTATGCCCGCCCAAAAACTGGTTAAAGTCAACCTGGTTGTAGGATACTCCCAAATTTGTGGTGTGAAACAATTCACTCATGTCGCATGCTATATAATATTCGTTCGGATCAGCAGGATTCATGCTGGGCGAAAACAAGGCCCCGCCACCGCCTACCCCGCGCGAGGCGAACGAGGTTGGTTGGCTCAACAGGTTTCCGGCAAAAAAGTTAAAGGCGAATAAGAAGTATAGCTTTTTCATGATATAGGTTTTACCTAAAGTTACTAAAGAAAAGTCGAAAATAAATTATTGAAAATCAAAGTATAAGTACTTGGCACGGAAACTGCAATGTACACACTACAAATTAATGAACATGAAAACAATAAAATTCTTTTTAAGCCTGGTTTGCCTGTTTGGTGTACTCAGCGTGAATGCACAGGAAGCAACAGTTAAGCCTGTTTCGCCAAAATCAAAAATGACGAAGATTAAGGTAAACAAAGAAAAACAAACGTTGAATACAGCGCCTACAAAAGATGATAAAAAGGCCGTAAATAAAACCGATGCCAAGGCACAGCAAAAAGCAACCACAAACAAGGCTGAGCCCGCTACCGACAAAACCAAAATGAAGTCGATTAACAAGCCGGTAAAGGTGAATAAAAAATAATTAGCTAATTGGTTAATGAACGGATGAGCTAATTGGAAGGCGGAACCGTTTCAACCGTGCAGCCTTGAATAAGCCAATTTGAAATAGCGAAATTAATACAATGAATCAGGCTTTAAGCGTTCAATCAGTTCGTCAACATATCAGCTTATTAACTCATTGATCCACCACCGAAATTTTGAATTATAATAACACAAGCATTCATTGCTGGGAGATGATGCGCAGGAAAAGCCTCTTCGGAAACGGAAGGGGCTTTTATTTTTTGAAGATTTAGCAATTTGAGGTTAAAGACTTGGGAACTCCAAACGCAATAATATACATTTAGACAGGGCCTGACGGCTGTTTAAATCTGAGATAAATGTTTATTTTTGCCAGACTAGTGAAAAATCTATTTGTTATTTTGATTTTGATTTTGATTTCTTTCACAGTTGTGAATGCCCAAAAACGTTCTGTGTTTGTAAATGCGCTAACCGAAATCCGGGAACCTGTTGAAGATTACCACGTCCAGATAACAAACCTGAATGGCGATTCATTGGCCTGCTATCATCCCCTCACCCATTTTCCTTATGAAATTGAATTACCCGATACATCAGCGTACATAGTGCAGGTGTGGAAAAAAGGATTTGTTCGGTATTCGGAGCCAATCGTAATGCCAGAAACAGAAAAACTGCTTGAAAGAGAAAGTGTAACAGCAATCCTGGTACCTATTGGTGAAATTGAAATAATACCTGTTGAATTCAAAGCGGGAGCACTGGAACTTACAGGTAAACAACTGGCAACATTAACAGCCATAGGACAAACCTTTAGCGATGTTCAACACCAGTGCCGGCTTGAAATTACGTTGCTTGACTCACCCGATGAAAAGATGCAAACTGCGGGATTCAGAAGAATAAAAATTACCGAAATATTAAAAAATCAAGGGTGCGATGTAAATAAGATAACCTTTTTTAAAGAAAGTATCCCAGGCCCGTTTGTTCCCACAAAAAAACAAAACTCAATGGCTATGTTTAAAGTAATTACTCAATAAAGGGTTACTTTCAACCGTTCACCCCATTAATGGCAACTGTTTATTTGTTGTTTTAACAGACCTTGTTATGATTTATTTTATATTGGCACGTATAACAACCTTTTTCACATGTAAAAATTCTTTGTGTTAATACCATGAAAACATTACTTACCTCACTGCTTGCCCTTTACCTGATTTATGCAAACGGGCAAAATCCGTTGAATACTGCTTTTGTTAAAAAACCCGATGGACCATACCGGGAAAATTACGCGAACGGCAAACCCATGTGGGAATACACCAAAAAGAATGGCAACCTTGAAGGAAAATACCATACATATTTCAAAAATGGAATTATTGACAGTGAGTTTACCTTTGACAATGGGAAGTTTCACGGAAAATGTTTCCGTTTAAACGAAAAAGGAGACACCATATCCCTTGACATAAGCCGGCATGATACATTGGTTTATTACAAGCAAAATGAATTTTACAAAAACGGCAGAATCAAGAACAGTTATAGCGCATTGTTTACTGACAGCTTAAAACCCAATACTTACCCAAGAGCAAAGGTTTTGAAACTCATAGGGTATTTTAATTATGATATTATAAAAATATTGAGTGAGCGGCCAAATACAATGCATTGTGTAACGTATTATGAATCGGGGGCTGTTAAACTGAAAGGTGTACGGCTAAAAAACAAACTTGAAGGAATATGGACCGAATATTATGAAAATGGGAAAGTGTTGAATGTTTCACAATACAAAAACGATAAGCTGGAAGGTGAATCTATTACTTATGATGAAAACGGAAACATGAAATACCGGGAATTGTACAGGAACAATAAAAAAGTGGATAATTTGCCGTTAAAATAGGTTATACGGCAACCATTTTTTTGATGCAAAGATGACAAATAAATTCATTAACTTGCATCAATGCGTTTTTTAATTCTTACTGCCTTGTTTTTTTGTTGTTGCACTGGCAAATCACAAACCTTTGACCAGGACCTGAAGCGGATTGTGTATTCGTATAACAGCAAAGGCCGTTTTAACGGGGTGGTAATTGTTGCGTTCAACAAGGATGATATACGCACGTATAAATTCGGTTATAAAGACCCTGTTACAAAAAAACAAAAGATTGAACTTAACGACCGGTTTTATCTCGCATCGGTTGCCAAGCATTTTACCGGCTGGGCCCTGTTGCAGTTGATTGACAGCGGACTTGTAAAACCGACCGACACCATTGGCAAATGGTTTACCGAGCTGAAGCCTAAATTGCAAAAGGTAACGGTACGCCAACTGGCCAACCATACCAGCGGTATTCCTGATTTTTATGATTTGACAAAAGACGTTGACACCCTTGACAACAATAAGATTTATACCATGCTTTGCCAGCTTGACAGTACCGATACCAAGCCTGGTAAAATGTTCAATTATTGCAATGCGGGTTATGTACTAATGGCCATGTTGGTTGAACGGGTTACAGGGTTAAAATTTGATGCTTATTGCAGGCAATTTATTTTTGAGCCGTTGGGTATGAAAGGTGTCAGTTTTATGCCTTCAAAAGACACCATTCTTTGCGGTTTTAGTCCCAAATACCAGAAAAAAACGGTGACCAGCGGGTACTGCGGCCCGTCAGGACTTTATTGCAAAGCCAGCGATTTTATTGCCTATTACAAAAATTACCTGGCTGAAATTGAAAAATGGAACGGGTACGCGAAAATGGCACTTGCGTTAACGGATACAAGTTATTTCAATAAAAAACTATATGGGTTCGGGTGGATTTTTGCCAACGATGAATTAGGAAGTTACCATTACCACCCAGGCGATGAATTCAGGTTTTTTAATTTGCTGCAATGGTATGAAGAGAAAAATGTAATGGTATGTATTTTGTCCAATAAGCGCGACCGGTTTTTGAATGCTTTGCACCGGGACGTGTTGGAGTTGGTGAGAAAGCAGGTTAAATAGTTTGTAAGCCCACGGATTTACGCGTGGAAACATCGATAACGTGTCAAAACCGGCAACCCCGCACGGGATAGAGGCAAATAGCCCGGAGCGAAGCGAAGGCTATAGCCGATAGCCCGGCCGCGCTACCGCGCGGTGCGGCCAAAATTTTACGATAAGTTTTTTACACAGGTAAACCTAAATCCTGTTATGATTCGACAGGTATAATTAACATGTTGGGTTCATTAAAATGTGTTAAAACCATGCATAAACCCCTTGTATACGTATACAAAATTGTAAATTTACAACCGCAGTCAGGGAGACTTGCAACAGTATTTAAGCGCTGTTATTGTTTCAGTTACAGAGAGGAGGTGTTCTATGTCTAGTTCGGTCAAAACAACAGAAACTGCATATAACGCTGGAGGTTTTTCAGCGTAATAGTTGGTTTCTGTACCGAAATATGATTGGCCCGGATCAACAGTCCGGGCTGATTTTTTTATTCGTCATCAGACACAAGGCTGGGCACTTTTTTTCCATTTGAACGTTTATATACCTACCTTGTACCGATTGGGAGCTATGAAAAACAAGATCTCCACCCTTTTATGCCTGGCTTTTATTGCCTTTGTTTCATTTGAGGCGAATGCCCAGCGCAGTTTCCGCTACCGTTTTCATTACAACCATACGCATGATACGCTTGTATTTACCAAAACCAAACACTATAAAAAATACCAAATTACCAAAACAGGTGCGAATACCGGAATTTACAAGGACTGGTATAAAAAAGGCGGTGGTCCTTTATCGGAAATACATTACGAAATTATAGACGGCAAAATTGAACACCGCACCGAAAAGGTTTTTACCCGTTCCAATACGCTTGAAACGTATACGGTTTACGATACAGTTAAACCGTATAACATTGAATCCTATACGCGCACCGAATATCACAATAACGGAAAAAAGAAAACCGTGTTTACACAAAAAAACGGTGAACTGGAAGGGCCTTATGCCGCGTATACCGAAAATGAAACTGTAAAAACCGAGGGGAGTTTTAAACGCGGGTTTAAAAACGGGATATGGAAAGAATACAATGCCAAAGGAACCTTAAACGCTTTGGGATCCTACACCAATCAAAAAACAACCATTACCGCTACCCAGGGACAATATGGACGGTATATACTTGCGGTTACCAATTCGTTCACAGGTTTGCAAACTTCCTATGAAATTGCCTCACTTAATTGCCGGGTATTTGACTCGCTTGACGCAAAATACCAATTGATGGTAAACGGCAACATCAATTTCCCTTTTACTTATTACCATAAACACGGGCGCTGGTTTTATTTTGATGAACAAGGCGATACGGCTGGCACTGAATATTATGTTAACGGAGAATTGGCCGAGCCTGATAAAAAAGCCCAATTTGCAGGCGGGTACGATTCGTTGAAAACCTATTTGAAAAAAAACATTAAAAACCCGATTACGCCAGGCACCGCTGAATTAAACGGACGCGTGTACGTAAATTTCATTGTGCGCGCTACCGGTGCCCTTGAAAACATTGAAGTGGAAGAACGGTGGGCTGACAACGTAAAGACCGAGGCCTTGCGCATTATTGCTCAAATGCCGGTATGGGAACCTGCCCTGGTAAATGGTAAACCCGTACAAAGCCTTAACCGCATATGTTTGGTATACCAGCCGGGAACTGTGGTAAGCCCGTTGCTTACGGCCAATGCAGCAGGCCCCTATACCGGGGAACCCAACGAAATAGGTTTGACGCCAACCGAAGGTATAACCTTTGTGCGCGATTACGGTGATGCGGTTGTGGATGGTGAAAATATAAATGCCCCAAGGGAAGAAGGCGAACGCGTTTATACTTACTCCTTACTTGCCACTGATGGAGTTTCTGAGAATTCAGATTTTTATA
>DASPJQ010000022.1:0-2420 GCA_035628535.1 Flavobacteriales bacterium
ATGATCATGATCAAAAACAATACTGCCTGTTCCTTCCAGGAAACGGTTTTGTTCAACATGCCCCTGGAGGTTTATGATGCGCGAAATAACGAATGAGGATTTTATTTTTCCAATTAAAATTTCATTGACCTCGGCCCTACGGTTGGGTGCAAACATGGGAAACAATATTAACTCACCACCAGGCATAACGGCAAACCAATTGTTAGGGAAAACCGCATCGGGCACATGCACACCGGTTGGCGAACTCACCATAGTGAATGGTATGTCATTTTTTTCCAGGGTTGACATGACCCCGTTGAACTCGGCCTTTACTTTTTCTTTTGCATCGCTTATTGTAGCCTGCTGCTGGAATGCATTGGAAGCTGCTGTTTGCGCGTTAAATGAAAAATCACGCGGATCAACCAGAAACAGGTGGTGCGGACATTGCATGTGCAAATTTAGTATTTTTGCCCACATGAAAGCGTGTTTCTACATTCTCGTGGTACTTATATTTTGCGGATGCGCTAATGAGACACAAGATTCCGGATCAGAAATTAAAAATCAGAAACGAAGTTCGTGGCCAACCTTTGAAAATAAAGTAGACCATAAATCAAATACGTTTCAGGCTCATTCCCAAAAAGACACGGGTGAACTGGAAAAACGCCTGGTGGCAAACGGGTTGGTAAACATTCAAACGGTTGTGCCCGGCATTCATACCGATTTGCGTTACAGCACTACGGCCAATTTCATGAAAATGGACTTGTATGGCGACCTTGAGCGCGTATACGTACAACCTGAAATTGCTCAGAAATTAAAAAAGGCGCAAGAATATTTACAGGAAGCTGACAGTTCATTGAGCCTGCTCATTTTTGACTGCGTACGGCCGTTAAGCGTGCAAAAAGCCATGTGGGACACTGTAAAAATGCCAACGTGGAAAAAAATAAAATTTTTATCCAATCCGGCTTTTGGCAGCGTGCATAATTATGGCGCTGCGGTTGATTTGAGTTTATGTACGCTTGACGGTGAAGAATTGGACATGGGAACCGCGTATGATGATACGGCTTCACTTGCCTACCCCATTCTGGAAGCGCAGTTTTTAAAAACCGGCAAATTAACAGCGCAACAGGTAAAAAACCGTCAGTTGCTGCGAAGCGTTATGTACAGGGCCGGTTTTTTTGGCATTCAAACTGAATGGTGGCATTTTAATGCAATGACCAGGGAAGTTGCCGCTGCAAGATATAAAATCATCAATTAACAATTCAGGGTGAAGACTTTTTGAATCAGTAAGACGCGTTAATAACCGCAATTGCTAATTAATTATTGTTTAACAAGACGCGTCTTGCGCAGCAGGTTCCCTGATTTAATTTTAAGAATGTATAAGCCTTTATTAAGTCCTTCAAGGCTCATTTGGCCAACCGTATTGTTTATCACCAGTGTTTTAACAAGCCTGCCGTCAACCGAATGAAGCGTTGCCTCATCCATGATGTCATTGCAAACAAAATTGACCACGTTGCCGGCCGGGTTAGGATATACCCGCAAAGGCACATCGAATGCAATTTCATTCACCCCATCGGGCGAACCAATAATTACCGTATCGCTCCATGTGCAGCCGGCCGCATCGGTAGCCACCACCGTATACGTGCCGGGAACGACTCCAAAAAGGTTGGCCGTAGTGCCACCGTTGCTCCAAACATATGTTACCGGCAACAGGGGCGATCCGCTGAGGAATGTATAAATGCTCCCGTCAGGACATGTCATGCACGTAGCATCAAAATCAGCTACCGTGAGCGAAAATGTTGTTGCAATGGTACCCACAAAAATAGAATCAGTGCTTACACAACCGTCCTGGTTGGTTACGGTGACCAAATAACTGCCCGATACCAGGTTGTCAATGGCCGGTACGGTTTGCCCGCTGCTCCAGGCATAAACATACGTGTCGGTACTATCGCTAAGCCATGCTACGGCCGCTGTACCGTTTGCGTTTCCACAACCTTCGGGTGTTTGTGACAGGGCCATGGTAAAGGTGTTTTCAACAATCATGGCTGTATCGGTGCTCACACATCCGCTTGCCGATGTAACACTCACGGCAACCAAACCAACCGGTAATCCTGTTACGGTTGCCGTTGTTGCTCCCGTGCTCCACAAAATACTGTAACCGCCCACCGAAAAATTGGAAACCGAAGCAACAGCTGTTGCCGTGGTACAGGATGTGGTGGTATAAGTAAAGTCGTACAACACATCTTCCCAGAAAATATTCACCGGCTCAACATCATAACAACCGGTCAATGTATCGGTCATTAACAGGTATACTGAATCATATACGGTAATGACGGATGACGTGTACTGTGCTGAAAGATCATAACCATGCTGGGGATAATCGTCTGTAAAATAAGAGACAGTGGCCGGCAAGGCTGTCGTATCACTGTAAACTAACGTGCCCA
>DASPJQ010000023.1:0-5577 GCA_035628535.1 Flavobacteriales bacterium
TTGTAAGTGCATCCTTAAGCAGCGGGGCCGGCACTTTTTTCAACTCAATATAAGTCGCGCCCTTTAATCCCCATTTATTGGGTACCGGATAAATTACGCTTTTATCATACGTGCAAAAAGTTGACTGATCAACCGGGTCAAGCATCAAACAGGCCAATTGCTTTTTTTCGTCAAGCGTGGCAAATATCTTTTTATTCACCCTGAACGATGTACGCTCAAAGTGTGGAAGTTCCACCACATCGCCCAGCGAAAGGGTCAGTTTTTTAAAGTTTGCAACACTTACCATTGTGATAATTATAATTTTTGAACCCTGAATTTTTGAATTTTTAAATCTATAAATCTTTAAACATACAAACGCTGTTTAGTACACCCACATACTGGTCGTAATTGGGAATAACGTTATATTTGTTTTTGCAGTACAAATGAATGGCCGCGGTTTGGGTTTTACCGGTTTCCAGTATGGCTGATGTATACCCCAGTTCACGTGCCCAGTTTTCCAGTTCGTGCAGCACAAGGCTTGAAAAGCCTTTTCCGCGATGCTCCTTCAGTACAAACATGCGCTTGACTTCAGCAATATTCTCTTTGTATGGCTTTAATGCCCCGCATGCAACAGGTTTATCATTTGAGTAAACCACGGTTACGTGCGGTATGTTGTCAATTTTGTTAAAGTTCGCATAGTAATCGGCCTCATTGCCATCATTGTCCCTTAATTCCCTGTCCAAAAAAGGGACCAATGCTTTGAAATCCGGATGTGTAAAATCAGTGCGAATGATTTTTATTGTATCAGATTGTTTTTCCGGCATCGTTTTTTTCTTTTGCCAATGCAAGGTACAAATAAATGTTGTTGAAGCCCCTTAATCAGGAATTAGAAATTTGCTTCAACTGATCATCCACGAACCTCAATCCCTCCACAAAACTTCTTGGATTATAGCCCAAATCGGCCTTTGCTTTGTCAAGTATAAAACCTGTTACTGGCGGGCGTTTTGCCGGCTGGTTTAACTGTGCACTGGTTACCGGTTTCATTAATGATTTATCCAGTTTCCAAAAATCGGCAATCATTACCGCCAGGTCCCAAATGCTCTTGGTTTCGGGTCCGCTCAAATGGTAAATACCCGTTGCACCGCGTTCGGCAATTTGCACCACGCCCTCGGCCAAATCCTCTGACAAGGTAGGTGAGCGGTACTGGTCGGTAATAACGTTAATGCTTTGCCCGTTAGCCAGCGCATTGCGCACCCACAACACCAAATTACTGCGCTGGTTTCCATCAACCACACCGTAAATTATAATGGTACGCGCTATGCTCCAGGGTAACGTTGAATTCGTTACTACCTGCTCACCGGCAAGCTTGCTTTTGGCATAATAGCTCAACGGGTTCGGTTCATCGGTTTCCCTGTACGGCCCATTTTCCCCGTCAAATACAAAATCGGTGCTTATGTGAATAAAATGCGGGTGATAATTCGGTGATTTTAATTTTTCAAGTTCCTCAATCATGTATTCAACGGCAAGTACATTTGCTTTCCAGGCGCCCTCTTTGTCTTTTTCGCAGGCATCCACATTGGTCATTGCCCCCGAGTTAATGAGTACATCCGGTTTTACCGTGCGCAATACATATTGAATGGCGTCCTTGTTGGTAAAGTCAATATCGTGGTAAGTATACCCGTCTTTTTTCGCAATGCGGTTTTCACCCTTGCCTACAGCATGTATCACATAATTGTTTTTACCCAGTAAATTATAAATGAGTTTTTGGCCCAATAAGCCGTTACTGCCGGTCACGATAACTTTTTTCATATTTCATACGCTGGTTTTTGCCACAGGTAACACAGATAGGCACATATGCTATTTGAATTTACCGAACCAAATATAACAGATTAATAAGTGTTGGTTTTTAAAATACCGGAATAAAATTTTTCTTCAAGGCCCCAACAAACAAACGAATAAAATCAATGATTTTCTTTGAGCTTTTTTTGTGGTGATTTGTAAAAGGCATGTATGTGAGTCAAATGCATTCGTGCAAGCTGTGCCGTTCGCGGGCCGTCAATTGATTAAATCTGTGTTATCTGTGTGGCTATAACACCCTTCGAATCCCTATGTACCGCTTCACGTAATAACTTCCACCATATTCGGTTTCAATTACGCCCCAGTGCGCTTTTGAGCTTGAGCAGTGTACAAATTTAAGCGGTTCGCCCTTTTTGCTTACAACAATGCCGACATGGCCAACTCCTTTGGTTTTGGCATCGGTGCCTTTGAATAAAATTAAATCGCCAAGGGTGGCGTCTTCCATTTCTATTTTTTTGCCCATGTTGTACAGGCTGGCTGATGAGCGTCCTGTTGCAATGCCCAGCGGTTGAAAACACCAGTATACGTATCCTGAGCAGTCAAAACCGGTTTGCGGTGTTGCCCCCGCCCATTTGTACGGTGTGCCCATTACACTGTATGCGCGTTTGATTAATGTATCCAGTTTTACCGAGTCAGGTGCCGTTTTCAAATCCATTTTGGCTTTGGTAACCGTATTTTCCCCGCCTTTAAATGCGCACAATGCAAAAACAGCGCTTATAACAAGCACATAACCGAATAAATACTTTTTGCAATTAAATAACACGATGTGCGAATTTACGGCATTAAATAAAAAAGGTTGTTATCAAGATGTTAAAACAGCAGTAACAACAGCAGTATTATTTGTTAAAAATCAAGCATTTGTGTTTATTGCGGAAAAGGAATGCTGTTTAGGCTGTCTTTTCCGGCTATCGCCCATGGTCCTCGCAACAAACAATTTTCTCATTTTAAATCTCGAATTCTTGTGGCTGCGAGCTATGTGTCGCGCCTTGGTAGTCAGAATTCATAAATTTAAGATTAAACTTGATTTTTACCTTTTTGATTCTTCAAATGCTTTGCATTGACACCAACGGTTTACCTTAAAGAAGTTGTTGAACTGCGTTTCAGTTACACTATATTTTAAACAAATTGCAGAAGTTGGTTCCTGGCTTAGTTTGAAACAAGGTTAATTTGTTAATCCCATATGCCGAAATTAAGTTTCAGTGCCAGTCATGGCCACAATGGCGACATTGCTTAGCCTGCGGAGTTCGCGCAAGTTTTCTGCATTTCGGACACAAATTGAAAAAGATTTCACTGCCATGATGATTTAAAATGCGTTGAGCGGTGCTCAATTCAAATTGCTCAGCTCCCCCCTTTATCAGTTCAAGTACTTTTGGTTCATCACTAATCCATTCTTTTTCTTTGAATAGTTTGATTTTTTCACTTTCACCATTTAAATCATCTTGTGTAATATTCCTTTTGAAAACAGTTGATAAATGGCGATTGGCTAAAACTTCGTTTTCATTCATAAATTTTGAAAAGTAATTGAAAATGTACCGGGCCGTTTCTTTATCCATTATCCACCAAATCGTTTAAACGTTTACTGCCGCTTTCCTGATAACTGCTATCGGAATACTGCTGTCTATTTCTTAACATACCGGCTCCGCAGCTTCTCCTCAACATCCTTCAAACTATATCCCTTCGCCTGCAACAACACTAAAAAATGGTACATCAAATCGGCCGCTTCGCCCATAAACAAATCCTTATCATTGTCCTTGGCTTCAATCACCAGTTCTATTGCTTCTTCACCCAATTTCTGCGCAATTTTATTTATACCTTTTGCAAATAATTTACTGGTGTATGAGCCTTCATTGGGATTTTTTTTCCGTTCGGCAATTATGCCTTCCAGCAAACCAATCATATCATCGGTGTCCTTTGGGGCCACGTTGGTTTCGTTAAAGCAGGTATCATACCCTTTATGGCAAACAGGACCTGCCGGCCTGGCATAGATCAACACTGTATCATGGTCGCAATCCTCCACCATGCGCACCACATTCAAAAAATTACCGCTTTTTTCACCTTTGGTCCATAAGCGTTTATTTTTACGGCTCCAAAAGGTAACCTGGCGCGTTTGCACGGTTTTTTTATAAGCCTCGGGGGTCATAAAACCCACCATCAGCACCTTGTAGGTATCGGCATCCTGCACAACAGCAGGGATCAAACCGTTTAATTTTTCAAAATTCAATTCGCCCATGGTAATCGTACTGGAATATGTTTTTCATGCAGGTAATTTTTCAATTCAGCAATATCAATTTCGCCAAAGTGAAAAATGCTGGCAGCCAGTGCCGCATCAACCCGCGTTTCATTAAACAATGTACTAAAATGCGCTTTGGTGCCCGCCCCACCCGAGGCTATAACCGGTACGTTCAATTCGTTGCTTAGCCTGTTAAGGGCTTCAAGGGCAAACCCGTTTTTTGTGCCGTCATGCGCCATGCTGGTAAACAAAATTTCACCAGCTCCCAAACTAACGGCCTGCGCACACCAGCTGTATAATTCCTTATCGGTTTCATGCCTTCCGCCTCCGGTATATACCTTCCATTTACCGTCCACATAATTGGCATCAACCGCCAGTACCACACACTGTGCCCCGAATTTGTCAGCCAGGTGTTTTATCAACTGCGGATTTTTAACCGCAGCTGAGTTCACTGTAACTTTATCGGCCCCTGCTTTCAATAACAGGTCAACGTTTTCAACGCTGCTTATGCCTCCGCCTACGGTAAAGGGTATATTTATATTCTGTGCAATACGTGTCACAAGAGCGGCAAATGGTTGCCGTCCTTCATGTGTTGCCGTAATGTCCAAAAATACCAGTTCATCGGCCCCGGTTGCCGCATAATGTTTTGCCAGCTCAACTGCATCGCCCGCATCGCGCAAATTTTCAAAATTTACACCTTTAACGGTGCGTCCGTTCTTTATATCCAAACAGGGAATAATGCGTTTAGCCAACATGTTCAATAAATGTTTTTAATTCCTTTAGACTGATTTTTCCCTCGTAAATGGCCTTGCCAATAATTACTCCGGCCAGGCTGTTTTGCTTGCACAATTCCACATCGCGCATGCCAGCTACACCACCGCTGGCTATCAGTTCCAAACCGGTACGTTTGGCCAGTACATTCTTGTACAATTCAATATTCAACCCTTGTAGTTTTCCATCTTTTGAAATATCGGTGCAAATCACCTCGTTCAATCCCAGTGGTAAATAAGTGTCAAGCAATTCATCAAGGCCCATTGCCGATTCCTCGGTCCAACCGTTCACCGCAACCATGTTGTTTTTCACATCGGCACCCAAAATAATCCTGTTCGGGTAAAGGGTTATCCATTGTTTGAATAAATCAGGATTTTTAACCGCAATACTGCCACCGGTCACTTTTCTGGCACCCGAGTTCAATGCAATTTCCAGGTCCTTATCGGTTTTCAAGCCGCCTCCAAAATCAATTTCAAGGCTTGTTTTTACAGCAATTGATTCAAGCACTTTCCAATTGGTTATTTTGCCCAAACGTGCTCCATCCAAATCAACAAGGTGTAAATACCTTATGCCGTTGTCTTCAAATTCCCGGGCAACGTCAAGAGGACTCCCGCTGTAAATCTTTTGGGTGCTGTAATCGCCTTCGGTTAACCGAACGCATTTACCGTCAATGATATCAATGGCGGGTATAACCTTCACCCGGTAAAAATAAAAAATCTCACCATTTGATGAGACTTTTA
>DASPJQ010000024.1:0-4181 GCA_035628535.1 Flavobacteriales bacterium
TGAGAAAAGCCATATTCATAGTGCTGTTAAGTTGCCTGGCAAAAATTTCGTTGGCGCAAAAGCCGGTGATAAAAGTGGGCGCCAAACATTTTAATGAAGGATATATTCTTGCTGAATTAATTGCCCAGCTATTAGAAAACAATGGATTTGCCGTGGAGCGAAAATTTAATTTGGGTGGAACTACGGTTACATTCGAAGCGTTGAGGACCGGTGAAATTGATGTTTACCCCGAATATAGCGGCACTATCTCAGAAGAAATTCTGCATTTAAACAATGAGAATGAAATAAAAGGAACGCTTGCCGCAAAATATAACCTGGAAGTGTCCAACACATATGGTTTTTCCAATTCGTATGCGTTGCTGGTTTCAGAAGAATTGAGCAAAAAATTAAACCTTCACTGCATTTCCGATCTTGAAAAATACCCTGAATTACGCATGGGTTTCAGCAATGAATTCATGAAACGCACTGACGGATGGGAGAACCTGAAAACATTTTACAAATTGCCGCACCAGGCAACAGGTCTTGAACATGGCCTGGCCTATACAGCTATTCTTGAAGGCAGCATTGATGTAACCGATGCCTATACCACCGATGGAGAAATTGCGAAGTATAAATTGGTGGTACTGGATGACGATGACCATTTTTTTCCCGATTATTTCGCCTTGTCGTTTTACAGCCAAAAGCTGGATGGCCGTGCCAAAGAAGTCTTAAAAAAACTGGAGGGGCATATAACAGCGCAAGCAATGCAGCAAATGAATGCCGCGGCTTTGCCTGGAAAAAAAACGCATGCCGAAGTGGCCAATGAATTTTTGGTAAAGGAAGGTTTATTGAATAAAACAGGGACGAATTATGGATACGGCTTGAGTGACATTTTGTGGCAGGTTTTTGTGCATATAAAACTTACACTGCTTTCGCTGGGAATGGCCGTGGGTGTAGGGTTACCGCTGGGAATATGGCTTCGCAATTACGCGCTGTTATCAAAAGTGGTTGTTTACGTTACCGGCATTTTACAAACCATTCCTTCTATAGCCCTGTTGGCGTTAATGATTCCTTTATTGGGGATTGGCACTGTTCCGGCAATTGCAGCGTTGTTTTTATACGCATTGCTACCCGTGCTGCGCGGCACCATAACCGGCCTGCGCACGGTAGACCCTCAATTGAAAAAGGTGGCTACGGCAATCGGATTGAATTCCCGGCAAAAGTTATGGATGGTTGAAATGCCCCTGGCCATACCGGTTGTTTTAACAGGCATTCGCACGGCTGCGGTCATTAGCGTAGGTACTGCCACGTTAGCTGCCTTTATTGGCGCAGGCGGACTTGGTGAATTTATTGTAACCGGTCTTGCATTAAACAATACAACATTGATTTTAATGGGGGCCATTCCGGCCGCTGTTCTTGCAGTATTGATTGAGCTGTTTTTTGAGTGGGTGGAAATTCTTGTGGTTCCTTGCCATTTAAGAGGCAGGGATTCCCGGTAAATATATGCCTTGCAACGGCATAACGTTAATCTCACAAAGGCGCAGAGAAGAAAAATCAATTAAATTGTTGGCGCATCAGCGTTCCCGAATCATCATTTCTTCTCAAACAACACATCCACAAAATATTTCCGTGAATCGAAATAGTATTTGGCAATTTCAAGTCCGTTTTCCCGGGCCAGTTTTTCAATCATGGGCAAGTCAAATTTCTGGGAGATTTCGGTATGGATATACTCTCCCTCTTCAAATGAAAATGATTCATTTAAAGCCTCCACAAATACTTCCTGTTTTACTGAACTCACCAGGTAGCTTTTGGTGGTGCCGCTTGCCGGATCGTAACACGGATAATGTGTAAATTTTTTTACATCAAAGTCAGCCCCCAACTCGCAGTTGAGCCGGGTCAGCAGGTTCAGGTTGAAATCACGGGTAATGCCGGTTTTGTCATTGTAAGCTGCCAGAATGGTGTGCGGATTTTTTTTAAGGTCGAATCCTACCAGCAATAAATCATCGTTGCGCATGGCCGTGGCAATTTTCTCCATTAAATCGCTGGATTGCCCAAGGGTGAAATTCCCAATGTTGGCGCCTAAAAACATGTATACGGCACGCGAACCCGCTGCCTGCGAAACGTGCTTAAGTCCGGTTTCATACTGTCCTATGATGGCGTTGATCTCCAATAATGGCACTGATTTTTTCAGGCGTTTTTCCAATTGTTCCAACACAGTCTCAGAGGCGTCAATTGGCTGAAAACTAAAAGCGGCTTTTTTTGCAACAAAATGCCGCAGCAGTACTTCGGTTTTCAATCCGTCACCTGCACCCAATTCCACCAACCTGAAAACATCACCTTTCCTGGTAAAGTCCTGCAATAAATCCTCTTTATACAACTCAAAAATTTCATACTCGCAACCGGTAAGGTAGTACTCGGGCATGGCCATTATGGACTGGAAAATTTTATCACCTTTTTCATCGTAAAACAACCATGATGGCAATCGCTTCGGATATTTGCTTAATCCTTTTTTTACGGCTTCGGTTACTAAATCAAGCGTGGTTTCGGTCAAAATCATAAATTCTGTTTTTTGCATAAGCGCAAGCCGTTAAATTGCCAGCGTAAATGCGGGTGAAAAAAATTGCGGTACGTTCTGCGCGAATGCCCTTTTGGAGTTACCACCGAGGCACCGCGTAAAACCATTTGATTGATCATGAATTTTCCATTGTATTCACCAACCGCCCCGGCCGGTTTGGCAAAACCGGGGTATGGAAGGTAAGCACTGTTGGTGTGTTCCCAGCGCTGTCCCCAATTGAATTTATGGCTGGCAACTTCCCATTCAAATTCAGTTGGCAGCCGCATGCCTTTCCATTCCGCATATGCGGCCGCTTCGTAAAAACTGATGTGGGTCACGGGTTCATGCGGATTGATATTTTCCAACCCGGCCAGTGAATAACGCTTCCATTGGCCATTGGTAAAATGCCAGTACAACGGTGCATCAACATGGTTCTCGGTTACCCAACTCCAGCCGTCACTGTGCCAATACAGGGGGTTGGTGTACCCACCTTCTTTCATAAAAGCCATAAACTCGGCATTGGTCACCAGGCTCGAAGCAATTTCAAAATCATGCAGGTAAACTGCGTGGGTGCCTAATTCGTTATCAAAACAAAAATCTGCACCTTTATGGCCTATTTCATATTTTCCTTCTGGCATGCTTATCCATCCTTGCTGGTTCTTGCCTTCAAATTCTTTAAAATTTTGGCGATATACAGGAAACAAGGGATTATGACCCAAAATATATTTAATGTCGGTATACAACAGTTCCTGGTGTTGCTGTTCATGGTTCAATCCCAACTGTATGAGTGGAATTGTTTCTTCACGCGCCTGTACAAGCAACATCTGCATGTGTTCATCTACGTAGTTGCGGTAATCGAGGATTTCACCGGTGGTTGGACGCGACATGTTCCCGCGGTCAAGGCGTAACACATGTTCACCAACGCTTTCATAATAACTGTTGAATAAAAAACCATAACGTGCATGAAACCGTTTATAATTCTGGAGGTATTTGCTTAACAAAAATTCTTCCCAGAACCAGGTGGTATGGGCCAGGTGCCATTTCGGGGGGCTTACGTCAATGGTTGGCTGCACCACATAATCCTCAGGTTGCAATGGCTTGCAAATGGCCACCGAATGCGACCGTATTTCGCTGTACTGTTTAGTCAAGAGTAATACAAGTGGTTCGGCACTATGTACGGTGTCCATAACTTTTCGGATTTAGTCATTTGTAACGTTAACGCCTTTCCAGAATGCTACGCGGCCTTTTATGGCTTTTGCGGCTTCCTTGGGTTCGGGATAATACCAGCATGCATCGTTGTTTATTTTACCGTTCACTTCAATGTTGTAATAGGATGCTGTGCCTTTCCACGGGCATACGGTATGCGTGTCGCTTGGCTTGAAAAACTGCTTGTTTATGCTTGATTCGGGGAAATAGGCATTTCCTTCAACGTTTACGATATCGTTGCTTTGGGCAAGTACTGCACCGTTCCAGGTTGCTTTCATTTTTTGGTTAATTGGTCCTGACGAATATACACATTATAAAACACGAAAAGGTGATTTTTGAGGTCACCTTTGCGTTAAAATTGGTACTAAATCGTAGAATTTCTATTTCGCGTATCCCACAGCGCGTTTCTCGCGAATTACGGTGATTTTTACCTGGCCGGGAT
>DASPJQ010000025.1:0-3971 GCA_035628535.1 Flavobacteriales bacterium
AACAACATTGGTATTTTGTGTAAGGTTTTGAATGTTATAAGTCATTCCTTTAAAAGGCAGCACAATAGCATACGTTACATTGGCCGGATGACCTCCAACAACCGGGCAACGTGGTGTAATATATATAGTTGTGTTATCTTCGGTAGCTGTAACAATGGCCTGCTGGAAAGGCTGATCTGTAAAACCATCTCCATTGAGATCACCACCCAGGGTCTGGTTATTCCACAGCGTTTGAAATGGTAAAACAAATTCGGTGCCCATGCCGTTTTGTCCCTTTAACGAAAATGTTTCGGGATTGTAAAAGTTTGGCGAGCGTGTTATGATGTCGTAAACAACGGTAATAGGGTGGTCAGAAGATATTTTAAAACCGCGGCTCAATACCGTATTGGCCGGTTTGTTTTCAAGCGAGGTCATCATGTGTTGCATGTACTTCGTGAAAAGCGTATTTGGCCCTACCGTAAAGGTTGTGTCATAGGTTGATGCGGGTTGTTGTATCCTGACCGTAGTAGTTGGATAGTTAAACGTTGAAATTTCAAACGCAATGGGGTCCCGCCACCAATGATCAGGAGTTACCCAGGGCGCACCGAACCAGAATACGGTATCGATCTGCGCTTTTATTTCACTTGTACCAAGCGTAAACCCTGTGAGCAAAATGACCAGGTATTTTAAGTGCTTTTTCATATACGTGTGTTGTGTATGATTAATGTTTTTATTCGCTTTCTTTCCCTTTTTCCTGTTCTTTTTCGTGTTTCTTTTTCATTTCATCCATAATACTGTTATTGAGCTCTTCGTCTTTTTGAATGAGCACAGCATGTGGTTTGGTCAACACGAATGAAATAACCACTTCATGCGAACCGCTTTGGTATGAATTGATTTTTGAAACCGAATAGTCAAACCCGTAACCGATGTTAAGCCTGTTTTTAAAGTTATAACCAATACAAATGCTGGCGGCATCATCGCTGCGATAAGCAATTCCGGCCCAGAATTTTTTATTAAAGTCACCTTTGAGCATAGCGGTCCATTGCATAGGAACAGGTTCAGTATAACGCAGCAGGAAACTCGGTTGAAGAACAAATGTCTTTTTAGCTTTCTTTTTATGGCAATTGATGTTAACACCCCCCAATGCCTGGTAATGCATGTTGAGCCCGGCATTGTACGTAGTAAACTTAATCTGCTCACCCAGGATCTGGCTAACGCTTCCCATGAAAAAGAACTTTTCCGAATAAAGGTGAAAACCTCCGTTAAAATCTACAGCATTTACCGACAAAACATTTCCTGTTAACACTTCATCACCCGCATCGGCCAACTGTGCATCGTATAATTTTACACGGTATTGAATATAGCCGGGTCTTATGCCAAATCCAAGTTTTATTTTGTCACCCAATTTGAAATGGTGGGCATAATTGGCGTATACGCCTGTTTGGTTGGTCAAGCCGGTCTTATCGGAAATTATGCCAAGGCCATAACCAATTTTGCCCCTGTTGCGGTACGATCCGTAAAAATTAGCCATAATGGTAACAGGAGCTCCCTCAAATCCCACCCACTGGTTGCGATAACTTAAGTTGGCCGTATGTACATTGTTGCTTCCGGCAATGGCGGGATTGAAATAATAGTTATTAAGCAGGTAATTGGTGAATGTTGCCTGTTGTTGTGCGTAAACCTGGCCGCCAACAATAACTGAAAGAATCAATAATATCTTTTTCATAATCATCAGCGTTGGTTAAGTATTAAAATGGTTCCTTTGAACGGATCGGGTTGAGACTCGTTTTTCAAGTCAATAACGTAATAATACGTTCCCTGCGGTACAGCTGTTCCTTCATAGGTGCCATCCCATGGGTCGGCATATCCTTCTGAATAAAAGACTCGCTGGCCCCACCGGTTGAAAATTTCAACAACGGCCTGCGGGTACAAAAGCTGAATAAAGGGCAATTTCCATACATCGTTTTTACCGTCACCGTTGGGTGAAATTGCGTTTGGAATCAGGGTGACAATTTCTGTGGTAACGGTATTAATGGTAATGGTTGTACTGATACTGTCAACACAGCCAAATGCATCGTACACATATTGGGTTACCACATATGTTCCATTGGCGAAATAGGTATTTGACGGATTCTGGATGGTTGATGTATTGGCATCACCAAATTCCCAGTACCAGCTTGTACTGTTCGAAGAGGTGTCTACAAAATCAAATGTGGCGCCAACGTTCAGGCCATTGTCGGTATTGTAATAAAATCCGGCATTGGGGCGGGGGGGAATGGTTATCACGGTAACAATGGTGTCAAGGCAACCGTGAACGGTTGATACAATGTGCGTAATGGTAAAGTTCCCGCTTCCGGTAAATAATTGCGAGGGATTTTCAGCTGTTACCGATCCCATTCCCCCAAAATCATAGTACCAGTAATTGATAACGTCTCCGGCAACGGTTGACGTATCGGTAAAATCAATAACCAGGTTAGAACCTACGCAGCTTGAAGTGTAAACAAAATCAGCAACAGGCAACGCCCATACATTTACAGGTTTTACCACCGTATCGCTGCAGCCAACATTGGTAGTGGTAATGAGTGTTACTGTATAGGTGCCGGGCGCACCGTACGTATGTGAGGGACTGCTTAAGGTGTCGGAATTCCCATCGCCAAAGTCATATTCCCAACTCACAATGGACCCGAAGCCTGGTAATGAAAAGTTGGTAAATGCAGTTGAATTCCCAAGGCATTCTTCGGTAAAGTTAAAATTAGCGAATGGAGGTGATACAAACTGTATTTGTACCGTTGAGTTCTCAGCCGAACATCCGCCATTGTTGGTTGATGTAAGTGTCAGAAAAAGCACGCTTCCTGCAATCTCGGCAGCAGTAGGGGTATAAATTGCGTTAAGGGTTGAGTCGTTGGGACTGAAAATGCCTGCCCCGCCTGACCATTGTCCCGTTGTTGTTGGCCCGCTTACTGCCCCGCTTAATTGTATGGTGGGTTCATTTGTACATTGAATAATGTTTGAGCCTGCGTTCACTACCGGGGCTGCCGTAAACACAACCGTAATGCTGTCAATAGCCGGATTACACTGCCCGTTACCGGTCGATTCAAGGTACAGGGTAACGGTTCCGGCACTTACGTCAGCCGGACTGGGCTGATAGGTTGCATTAAGTGTAAGATTATCGGGCGAGAATATACCTGTTCCGGAACTGGTCCATTTACCCGTAGTGGTAATGCCGGAAACGTTCCCGTTAAGGGCTACATCAGGGTTGTTTTCACATACCGATACGCTTGGCGGCCCTGCATCGGTATACGGTATATTGGTAATGGTAACCACCATGGAATCGCTTTCGGGATTACACGATCCATAATTGGTTGATGTAAGCACCAGGGTCACGGTACCTGCCATAGTATCGGCTGCTGACGGAATGTAGGTTGCATTCAGGGTAAGGCTATCGGGGGAAAACGTACCACTGCCTAAAGTTGTCCAGACTCCTGTTGAAGCGCCTCCGGTCACGCTTCCATTGAGTAAAACAGTGGCGTTGTTAGCGCACACTGTTTGGTCGGCCGAGGCACTCACAATGGGAGCGGGCTCTACCCAAAGCACCAGTGTATCGCGTTGTACCGGGCACGGGCCGGTTGATGACAAGATAAGCTCTATGGGACTTACCAGGGAGTCTAACGGGCTTGGAACATATGTATTAATTAGCGCGGTTGAACCCGATGAGAAAGACCCGTACCCTGTACCGCCCCAGCTACCGGTTACTGAGCCGCCTCCCACAATACCGTTTAAAGCCAATGATGTGTTTGCGCAAATTGTGTCGTCAGGTCCTGCATCAACAAAAGGATATGAATTGAATTCTGAAACGAAGGCGTAACTGCTCCCATTGCCTGTACGGCCGCTGAATACGGCCATCCCAAACACGTCACCCGAGTTATGGACAAGGTTATACGAATTGAGCGGAACATCGGCCAGGCTGAAATAAATAAGGGCGCTTTTAAAAG
>DASPJQ010000026.1:0-1119 GCA_035628535.1 Flavobacteriales bacterium
AGAACCCTTCATGGAGCAATTGAAGTTTTTAGGAGCCGAACTTCCAAAAACAGTGGTCCGTTTAGAAATTCCTGCTACAGAAAAAAAGGTCGTGCTGCGTGAACTGCAAATGATGAACCTGCACCGGGCCAGTTTATTTCCTGATCTTGACGGCTATGCCTTGTCGCTAAAGTTCCGTTACAACAACCTGAAATCACCGGAAGAAAAAGAGAAAGAACTGCAGCAAAAACAACAGAACCCGGATTACCCATTCCTTCCCTGACAACGTCCGATTTCACCCACGTTTTTTCCCTGTTTGGCGATTTGGGTATTGACAATGCCTTGTCCAATTCCTATGTTTGGAAAGTATCCTGTATTAACAATTATTGAAAAAACCTTGATGAAAAAATGATGTCTCACTATCCTAAACTCCTAACGAAAATGAATACATATCTACATAGTTTTATAACCTATTTTGAACATGTTATTCATCCGGCTGCTGGTAAAAGCGAGAATTTGAAAATCAAACGCAAAAGCAGGACATCCGCTTATTCCTTGCAGGCTTCACCTGATTGTTTAAACATACGGGCCGCTGTTCGGGCCAACAATTCCGTACGCCGAAACCCGGCCCCATAAAGGTTTTTAGTAAACCTTTTTGAACCCTACACGTTATCTAACTGTACTTTTACCGGTACAGTTTTTTTATGGGAGTATTGAAACAAATTGCTGAATATTTATACCTGCGCAAGCCTGATCCGGATCGTCCGAAAACCAAGTTTGTCAAATACATGCATGGTATTAACCGCCTGAGCTTGTTGTTATTTTTAGTCGCCTTGATTATCCTTTTTATTAAGCTAGTGGTGCGGCGGTAGTTTGTAAAAATCCTACTACTTCCTGTGCGGCCCGTGCCGAAGCATTTCCTCCTTGCTGTAGCAATGCTTTCAATTCCGCATAATCTGATTTAATCTGTTGCACTCGTTGCGGATTATGTAAAATGGCATTTAGTTCTGTACTGATATTGGCCACTGTCAGGTCATTTTGAATCAGCTCTTTTACGATCGGCTTGTCCATAATCAAATTCACCAGCGAGATGTATTTGATCTTTACTAATCTCTTGGCGATCTGGTAAGAAACATTCGA
>DASPJQ010000027.1:0-1139 GCA_035628535.1 Flavobacteriales bacterium
CTACGAACGCATACTGGCCCGCTGATTTTTTCGTTATACTTGCAACAAGGTGATCAATAAAATTATAGGTACGGTGGGCACCCGCGTTTATGCGGGTATAATTCTATTGCTTATCCTTGGTCTTCATTCACGCAACCTTGGTGCTGAAATTCTTGGTAAACTGGCCATTTTTAAACTGGGACTTACTATAAACCACATTTTTGCTTCGGTTTTTAGCGGGCCAGCTGTAGTTTATATTGGTAACCGCATTTCAGTAAACAGGATGGTTGTGCCTTCTTTTCTTTGGGTAGCTGCCTGCACCCTGTTACTTTCAGTTATACAAACCGTTCTTCACCTGGTGCCTGAAGCCTATTTCTTTCATCTGCTATTCCTCAGTTTTTTATTTTCAGCCCAATCGTTTCTTGAACAGGTTCTTTTAAGCCGGCAGGATGTTTCGAACTACAATACTTCTTCATTTATTCACCATACCGTTCTCATTGGGTGCACGGTGTTACTGTTGTATTATTTCGGCTGGAAAACCGAAAACGTATTTTTTTATTCATTTTATTGCGCAATACTTGCAACCATTTTGTTTTTAATATGGGCATCGCGCAAGGCTTTCAGGTTGCGGGAATTCAGTTTTCGTTCAAAAATCGCATTTATTATTTTCAATTACGGGTTTTGGGTGCAGGTAAACAATTTTGTACAAATCATGAATTACCGGCTGGGCCTGTTGTTGTTGGATATTTATTGGGGTAAACGTGTTACGGGATATTTTTCGGCAGCTATTCAGTTAGCCGAAGCTATATGGATAATTGCCAAAAGCCTTGCAACAGTTCAATATGCAAAAATCGCTTCCAATAAATCAAAAGAATTTGCGGTTGACCTCACTATGCTCATGTCAAAAGCAAGTTTTATATTTTCATTGGCTGCCGCTATCATACTCATTGCCATTCCTGAGTCAGCCATTGGATATTTATTGGGAAAGGACTTTTCACATGTCAAACAAACCATGATTTATTTGATGCCGGGCATACTGTTTTTCAGCATCAGCCTTATTTATTGCCATTATTTCAGCGGGCTTGGCAAGTTCTTTTACAATTCGGCAGGTTCTGTTATTTCGCTTATTATTATTGTTGCCATAAGCGTGGTAACCATTC
>DASPJQ010000028.1:0-2529 GCA_035628535.1 Flavobacteriales bacterium
GCATTGATGCGCGCTCCCGCATTGCCGTAAATGCCCAGGTTGGCCATGTTGCTTATTTCAGTTTTACTGATGGTAATGAAATCACTTGACGAATAAGTGGTGTCAACCCAAATACCGTAAAAGCCGTTTTTAATAATTGCATGCGTGGTTGCACAGGACTTGGGTTGTATCATGCGAATGCCTTCCCATTGCCCTGACACATCCTGGTAATCATATTCGAGCCGGTCACCCTGCAGTATTGCCGGATTGCCCTCGGTACCATTTATGTTAAGCGTGCCCTTGTATACAATTAATCCCGAACCCGGGTGAAAATGAACTTTTGCACCAGCGGGAATGGTTAGATCACAATTTTCATCTACAATTCCGTACCCGTAAAATACATTTGGTTTGTCAGTTGCGAGTGTATGATTGCATGGTAAATAAAAGGCGTTTGTGCCAGGTGACGGTTTGTAAAAATGTGCATCCTGTCCCCAGGCAACCAAATCAACCGATTGGGTATTGCCGTTGGTCACAAAAATTATTTTGTCAGATACGATAAGTGGTGTGGTTGCACTGTTGGGATCAACGGTTACTTCAACAAAAATCCAAAGACTGTCTTCAGAACCTATTTCAATGTCGTTAAACGACTTCCCCGGCACACCATCAACATTTAACCGGTAATTGGAAGCGCTACCCCCTTGAATATACAGTTCGCTGATTTTCAGAATCCCTTTATGGGGATTGTAAACTTTAAGGTACTGGGTAACAGAACCTACGGTGGTAAATACTGTGTCAAAAATCACGGTATCCTGGCTGAATTCAAGTTTTGCCGAACTGTCAGTAAGGAATTGCTCCTTTCGGCAACTGCTGAACAGTCCCATAACAAGTACCAGGGTTACCAGGGCCGAAAATGCTAAAACATTGATTTTGTTGTTTTTTTTCATGCGAAAATAATCGATTTTTTATCGGTCGCATGGCGTATGCCTAGGGCTTTTATTTTGTTTTTCAAGGTATTGGCTATTCACTGGTGCAATAACGCTGCCAAGGTAAAAATATTACGGGGATGGGAAAAATATTTGTGTATTGGTTGAAATAATTTACCTTTGCGTCCCTTAAAATTTAGAAGATAATAGTTATGAAAAAAGGAATTCACCCGGAGAATTACAGGATGGTTGTTTTTAAAGACCTTTCCAATGACCATATGTTTTTGGGAAAAAGCTGTGCTGATACAAAGGAAACTGCCGAATTTGAAGGTGTTGAATATCCTTTGATCAAGCTTGATATTTCATACACCTCGCACCCGTTTTATACCGGCAAGCAAATGCTTGTTGACACGGCAGGTCGTATTGATAAATTCAAGAACCGTTACGGAAAATTCGACAAGAAATAATTGTCATTCAGTTGCTGAAAATTGTGAATCCCGTTTACGCAAGTGGACGGGATTTTTATTTATTTTAAACCCATGCAAAATATATTGTTTGACGATCCGCGCGACTGGAAGAACCTTTTACCGCTCACCTATACGCGGTCGGTTAGCGATATACGCGTGGGCATTACCACCATACGTGAAAAATGGCAGCATTTTGTCGGGAAATCGCCCGGGGTTTTTACAGCACGTTATTTACAACCAAAATATCCGCTTGACCGTGGTTATTCCCAATCACTGTATTTTAACGGCTCAGTTATTCCCAACAGCGATTTGATCAATGCTATTTTCAACCTTTCCTATAACCAGAAACTGGTGCAACGCAACACTGTAATTGCTGCCTATGCCGAGCACTATGACGCAAAAAACCCCGAAGAACTGGATGATTTTTTTAAAAAACTCATGCCGGTTGAATACAAAAACGAATTCCTGAAAATAAATCATCCGTGGGACATTTTTAAGCTCAACGGTGATTGCATTAAAAGCGATTTTGAATTGGTGGGGCGCGGCAGGCCCACACAGCAATTAAGCGATACGAATTTAATTATTGGCCAGCACCGCGTGTATGTAGAACCGGGCGTAGTAGCCGAAGCCTGCGTGTTCAACACAACGGCAGGTCCCATTTACCTTGGAAAAAACAGCGAAGTGATGGAAGGAACACTTATTCGCGGGCCGTTTGTACTGGGCGAAGGTGCTGTATTGAAAATGGGTGCAAAAATTTACGGGCCTACCACCATTGGCCCGCATTGCAAAGTGGGTGGCGAGGTCAATAACTCGGTTTTTTTCGGTTACAGCAATAAAGCGCATGACGGGTTCATTGGCAACTCGGTTATTGGCGAGTGGTGTAACATTGGGGCCGACAGCAACAACTCAAACCTTAAGAACAATTACGGCAATGTGAAGGTGTATAATTTTGGTTCCGAAACCGAGATGGACACCGGTTTGCAGTTTTGCGGGCTTATAATGGGCGATCATGCCAAATGCGGCATCAACACCATGTTCAATACCGGAACCGTGGTGGGTGTTGGCGCCAATGTGTTTGATGGCGGATTTCCTCCTAAAATGGTAAAATCATTTGCATGGGGTGGAAAACAAGGCTTTGAAAAGTATGAATTGGACAAATT
>DASPJQ010000029.1:0-4588 GCA_035628535.1 Flavobacteriales bacterium
GAGCTTACAGCCATGTGGAACTTTGGCGATGGTAATTTCAGCACTGATGAAATAGGATCGCACGTATACAGAAAAAAAGGAAATTATACCGCTACGTTAACCGTAACCGGGAACAACGGCTGCCAGGCTAAATTCTCCAATAAAGTTGAAGTAGCCCAGGATTACAACCTGCTTGCACCAAATGGATTTTCTCCTAACGGTGACGGTATAAATGAAACGTTCCTTCCCGCAGCTTTGACAGTAATGAGCGATGTACAATTCAAAATGACCATTTTTGACCGCACAGGAAAACGTATTTATGAAACATCGCGTATTGATGCCCCATGGGACGGTATTGATGCAACAACAGGTGCCAGATGTGGATTAAATGTGTACATGTGGAAAGTTCAGTTGACGCTTTCAAACGGTAAGTCAGAATCATATAACGGTACCATTACTTTGCTGGACAAATAAAATTAACCTTGAAAAATCTATAAAGAAGAGGCCTTGGTGTAAATCAGGGCCTTTTTTATTTTAAAGTTAATCATTAGTTGTTATTCGTTAATGGGATCAAACTATACCAGTTGTGCTTGTACATTCCATCTAATAAGAATTACCAATAACGAATAAGTTCTAACCTAATACTTCACGTTCTTATCCTGCAACAACGATAAAATATTCCCGGCCGGGTCTTTGAACCATGCCATGCGAAATGCTCCCTGGTCGGCAATGCCTTTTTCATTCGTTTTGACATGGTGTGGTATATCATACTGCTCAAATTTAACCCCTCTCATAACAAGCCGCTCAATCACTTTTTCAATATCATCAACCACAAAATTCAAAACGGTATAGGTGGCAGGAACATGGTCCGGTTTTTCATAAATAAATATATTGTTTCCTCCTGAAAGGTTTAATTCCAGTTGACCCATGGGGTTCCCTGTGTCGAGTCCAAGCACCTGCGCATAAAAGCGCTGGGCTTTGGCAAGGTCATCAACTGAAAAACTGCTGAAAGTACGCATGTACATAAACATTGGTTTTAAGGTTAAATTAAAAATAAATAAAACAGAATATAAAAACGAACAAATACGTTAAAAGGGCAAATGAAATAGGTAAGCAGGTTTATAAGATCCCTGATACAATAAGGCATTGATATTGTTGCGTTAAAATACAAAATTGGCAGTGACAACCGGTGGACAAAAAATCGATTTAGTATATGGCTACATAAAAGAGCTGTTTTACCCCTAAACGAAAAAATAAATTATTTTTTTTCAGGCATTTAGCGTTCATTTCGGGTGCAAAATAATGGAGTTGGTTTGCTAAAACATTCCAGGTTAAGGGATTAAGGTATGCATGCAGAGTATTTATGCAAATTTTTTCTTTGATTTGTTAATTATTGCTTCGTACCAAAATGCAAACCCTTTATATATTCATGGCGTATACGAAGCACCCAAATCGAACTGCCATGGTAACAACTAAAAAAATTTTATTAGGGATTGCCTGCTTGTTTTTTTCGTGCGCGCAAAAGGCGGCTGCACAATGCGGTCCCGGAACACCTACGTTTGTTGTTGATTTAACCGGTAGTCCTGACAGTACCTGGAACAGTCCAAGTGTTTCCCGCAATGACAATTGCTGCGGTACATCAGCGCCTGACAAATGTGTTTGCTTTATTGTTACGCTTGATCCAGGCGCTGTTGGGATTCAGTTTGACATTGTTTCAGGTGCGGTTCCTGGTGGAGCCCTGTTTTACCAGGTAGGTTGTGGTACGCCCTCAGCTTTGGGTGATCCTATATGTTTAAGCGGTGTGGGCCCACATGTAATTACGTTTTGCAAACCCGGTAACAATGAAAATGTATACCAGATCACGTCCATTGAAGGGCCTACGGCCGGTACCGATGCAACTGTAAGCGATGGTTGTACAGCAACATTAACGGCATCGGGTTATAATCCTGCAACGCTCACCTGGACCAGTATTGCGCCCGGTGCAACAGGTGACTATAACAGTTATTTATCCTGCACATCCGGATGTACATCCGTTACTGTTACACCCGATTCTTCGTGGCCAACGTTTGTTGATTACCTGGTATGCGGTATGACACTGGCCCCTTGCAGCACCATCATTGAATGCGATACCGTTCGCGTTTATTATTATCCCACATTAACGGTTTCAATTGTGCCTGACACACCAACCGTTTGTTTTGGTTCGACCACAACAACCATTACAGCCGTTGGAGGGGGCGGCCTCCCTCCATATACCTTTTTATGGAATACCGGTGCCACCAGTTCTTCTTTAAGTGTTGGTGCGGGAACTTACTCAGTTGTTATGAGTGATGGTACAGGATGTCCCCCTGCCAGCACCAGCGTTACCGTTACCGCATTTACTAACCCCATTACCGCTAACGCAGGAACTGATATCACAACATGTTTTACTTCACCAACAGTAACTTTAAGCGGAAGCGTTACCGGAACAACAACCGGCATATGGTCGGGTGGTGGAGGTACCTTTTCTCCCAGCGCAACAACGTTAAATGCAACATATACACCCACCGCAGCCGAAATCGCTGCCGGCTCCGTTACCCTTACGTTGACAACAACCAATAACGGATCATGTCCCGGTGATGATGATAACATTACCATATTCTATAATACGTTTGACGGTACGTTAAATATGAGCAGTACACCAGTGTTATGTTTCGGAAGTACGCTTGGAGGAAGCGCAACCGCAACACCAACGGGAACCGGTCCATATACCTATAGTTGGAACACGGGAGCCACTACATCAACCATTTCGGGTGTTGGTACCGGTACATACAGTGTTACGGTTACCGATGCGATTGGATGTACGGCAACCGGTTCTGTTTTTGTAAGTGAACCACCCATACTTTCAGTGGCCCCTTCAACCACACCAGCTTTATGTTTCGGAACAAGTACAGGCGGTGCAAGTGTGGCGGTTGCCGGTGGAACGCCTCCCTACACATATTCATGGTCGCCAGGGGGCGCCACCACCAGCAGCATCACAGGAATTGCGGCAGGATTTTATACGTGTACCATTACCGATGCCAACGGGTGTTTGATTAACGCCAACGTAAACGTGACCCAACCAACCGCGCTTGCGGTAAGCGTTAGTCAAACCCCCGTTAGTTGTGCCGGTGGAAATGACGGTGTTGCTACGGCCACACCTTCAGGTGGTACATCACCTTATTTTTATAGCTGGAGCCCATCTGGCAGCACAGCAGCAAGTTCTGCTGGTTTAACGGCAGGTTCGTATACGGTAACTGTTACCGATGATAACGGTTGCACTGTAAATAATACAATTGCTGTAACTGAGCCGGCACCGTTGGCCATCACGGTTTCATCAACCAACGAAACCTGTGCCGAACTTAATAATGGTACAGCCACTGCAAGCGTTTCGGGTGGTACTGTTCCATATAGTTATGCGTGGTCGCCCGGTGGTGCAACCACATCAACTGCCAGCAGTTTAGCTGCAGGAAACTATACTGTAGTTGTAACCGACAATGAAGGTTGTCAAATTACAGGATTTGCCACCATTGCCGAACCATTCCCATTGGTTGTTGATTTCAGTACCATTACACCGGTGAGTTGTTTTGGTGATGCAACAGGAGGGGCCATAGGCAACGTAACGGGTGGAACACCTGGTTATACCTATTCATGGTCGCCCTCGGGTGGAACAGGCGTCAGCGCCAGCGGACTAACGGTTGGCACCTATACGCTGACCGCAACCGATGCCAACGGCTGTGTGGCTTCGGGCAATGTTGCCATAACGCAGCCCAGTGCATTGCTGGCAGCTGCCAATGCGGTAACAAACGCAAGCTGTTTTGGGTCAAGTGATGGTGCTGTTTCAGGAAGCGCCTCGGGCGGTACGCCCCCCTACAGCTACAGCTGGTCACCAGGGTTTACAACCGGTGCCAGCATTACCGGACTAACGGCCGGCACCTATACGCTAACAGTTACCGATGCTAATGGTTGTACCGATACCGATGCAACAACAGTTACACAGCCAACAGACATTACTTTAAGTACAAGTTCTACAAATGCAACCTGTTCAACCGCTAACGGAACTGCATCGGTTGTTGCTTCAGGCGGTAGCGGTGTATATACATATTCATGGTCGCCAACCGGAGGAACCGGAACAACAGCAACCGGATTATTGGCTGGTCCATACGTTGTTTACGTAACCGACAATACCGGTTGTACTGATTCAGCAATGGTAAGCGTTAACGATGATGGAGGACCAACCGCTGTCATTATTTCAACAACCAATGTGTCTTGTTTTGGCGGATCGGACGGAACGGCTACTGTGGGATTTTCGGGTGGAACAGGTCCATACACTATAACCTGGTTCCCCTACGGAGGATCGGCTGCAACAGCTACCGGACTTGCAGCAGGAAGTTATACGGCAACGGTTACGGATGATAATGGATGCATAGCAAACGCTACCACCAGTCCTGTTATTACCGAGCCTCCGCAATTATTGGTTTCGGCCAGCGCAACTGATGCAACCTGTTTTGGTGCCAATAATGGAACAGGCAGTGCTGCAGAATCGGGAGGAACGCCTGGTTACACCTACTCATGGACAGGAGGTATGACCACG
>DASPJQ010000030.1:0-4827 GCA_035628535.1 Flavobacteriales bacterium
TACGCGGGGGTATTAACTGCAGCGGTTTTGGCAGTTGCACAATTGTATGTTTACCACAGTAACGTAGCGCGTCCTTATGCCCCAGGGCTGTTGTTTACGCTTTTGTTCCTCCATTATTTTTTGAAACTGGTTGTTGACGATGATAAAAAACCAAAAACAAAAATCCTGTACATTACTTTTGCCTTTTGCGCAGCCGCTACTCATTATTTTGCCGGGTTAACCGTGGGTGTGCTGGGCTTGTGCGGTGTTATTTTACTCAGGCGTCATCAAATCATTCCATTTTTTATAACCAATGCGGTTGTTGTTGTTTCGTTTATCCCGCTGTACCTCATTATGAAAAATCAAATGGGTCATGGTGGTTTGGGCGGGTGGCTGGGGGCGCCTGAAAAGGGTTGGGCCTTTAAATTTATACATTACGTTTTTCATTACGACTGGATTTTCCTGGGTTTTTTTCTTGTGGCCTTTCTCGTGTCGTTTCTTCAACTTTTTCGCAAACGTGAACTTACACGGATAACGTTACACATCGTGCTCATTTGTTCGTTCATAATTGTATATGCAACAGCCATTTTGTACTCCAAATACAAAACACCCATTGCCCAGTTTTCCATTTTGCAATTCGGTTTGCCTTTTTTATTGTTAAGTATATTTTCCATTTTTCATGCCTTGCCCAAACAACCATTGCAATGGTTTACTCCTCTATTCCTGCTTTTCGGCTTGTACAGTTTGTTTGTTACACGGCTTAACCATGAAATGATGATGGATTATCCCTACAAGGCCTTTGCCGAATTTTGTGAACCGATTAAAAAGCAATATGCCAATGAAAAAATTTTGGTGGTTACTGCCGACCGGCCCGAATTTGTTTCACGGTATTTAAAAGGGAATAAAAATTTTCGCATGGTTAGCGTTTACAATGTTGAACGGCCCTATGACACCCTGCTTGCAGAAATCAATGCATTTGAACCGTTAAAAATAATTACAGGCAACTGTAACTTCAATACATTTGGTCTTTTGCGGTCATATTTCCCCTATTACATTCAAAAGAAACAAGGTTTTCTGAACGAATTTTTTCTTTTCACAAACAAAAAGTCGGCTGCCGGGGTCGGGCAGGTGCCTGAAGCCGCAGAATACCGGATGGTAAAAAATGAAACCGTGTTGTTTGATTCAACCAACCAGTTTTGCACGATTGCCGATACCAACTTTAAAAGACTTCCACTTTCCGGTTCGTGCCAGTTTAAGTTTGAGTGTGAAATACGCACGGCCGAAACTAACCCGTTGATATTGGTCATGGAATTCGGTAAAAACGGTGACCGTTTATTCTGGTACGGGGCCGATGTGTTTGTGCGGCCTTCCGCCAATGGGTTTAATACTTCATATTGTACATTTGACATGTCACAGGAATTGCGCAAACACAACCTTGAAACCATGCGCATTAAATTTTATTTGTGGAATGCAAAACTGGTCAGGTCAGAAGTGCGGCATATGACACTGTCCTTTCATCAGCCCAATCATAAACTTTACGGCCTGACCGAAAATTTTAAGCATTAACCAGCATGGAATTATTTAAGAAGTAAGATTTATCACAAGGAGTTAAAAAGGCACCTTTTCTTTAAATCGAACTTTTGACTTCATAACGTGAAAGCACAACAATTAAAGCCTGGATCGGAATAAATCAAACTTCTGACTTATCCCTTGGCCGGAATTTTAATTTTTTGGCCTATTTGCAGCCTGTTCCAGTTCACACTCGGGTTAAGTTTTTTAATTCCTGTAGCCGATGCGCCCTTGCGTTCTGCAATTTTGTACAGGGTGTCACCACTCTTAACCGTATAATAGCTAACTGATGCTATTTGTTTATTGTTTGTAGTTTGACCGGTTGTGGTTTTTGTAGTGTTGTTGGCAGTAGCGTTATTATCATTCGCATTGGTCGTTTTCTCCGTTGCATTGGCCGTATTTTCTTCGGGTTTTCCGCCTGTATAATAAACCAGCCATCGGCCATTCTTCACGTAATTCCCTTTAATATTGTTCCATTTTTTCAAATCGGCAACGGTAGTGCCGGTGCGTAACGAAATGGCTTTTAACGTTTCATTGTACCGCACTTTGGTATAATGTTTTTCGGGCTGTTTATTTTCAGCAGCCAGTTGCGGGTTGCCGTTATAATTGTAAATACTGTCGGCATATAAAATAAAATCACCCACCTTGTTTTTCGGCAGAAAAATATGCATTTTTTTGTCATCGCCCGGTACAATGGTTGTTTTATACAACGGATTCATGTATTGCAAATCCTCCAGGTCTATTTTTAAAACAGCGCTCACATGTTTAAGGTCAAGGCGCTTGTCAACGTGTACGGTATCAAATGTGAAATATTGTTTTTTCGTATCAAACGGTACAAGGTTATGCTCAACATAATAATTCATGAAGTAATTTGCTGCAATAAATGCAGGCACATATCCGCGTGTTTCTTTAGGTATGTACGGAAAAATGTCCCAATAATCGGTTTTTCCGCCCGATCTGCGAATGGCGTTGTTAATGGTACCCGGCCCTGCATTGTAAGCGGCCAGGGCCAAATTCCAGTCCTTGTACCAGTTATACAAATACTTTAAAAATTTGCAGGCTGCTTCAGTTTCCTTTATGGGGTCGCAGCGTTCATCAATGTATGAATTCACCTCAAGGCCGTACATTTTTCCGGTAGGATACATAAATTGCCACAGGCCCACTGCACCTGCCCATGATTTAATACTTGGATTAAGTGCTGACTCAATAATGGGTAAATATTTCAGTTCAAGCGGTATGTCATACTTGTCAAGCATTTGCTCAAAAAGCGGGAAATAAATTTCGCTGAGCCCAATGAGTTTTGATGTAACACCGCGGGCCTTTACAAGATACAAATCAATGTACGCCTGGACATCTTCGTTGTAAGTAAGGTTCATGGGTGAACGTGCATCCAGTTTTTTCAGCCGTGCCGCAACGGTTGCGGCATCAGGGCGCGGAACCGAGTCAGGAGGCATTGTATATTTTGCCTTGTTGCGTACAACGGTAAATTTTTCATTGCTTAAATAATTAAGCGCCTCCAAACTGTCCATAGCCACCAGCACAGGATCATCTTTGCGTATTTTTTTTACACGAATGGTGTCATCGCTGGCCTGCGCGTATGTACCAATTCCAAATAGCAGTATAAATGCAAATACTCTCATGTTCACAATAAATTCAGCAAGGTTTAACACTTGCAAGTGCGGCAATCAAAATACAAAAAATACAGTACTGTGCAAGGCCGGGAAGGCAATTTTAACTTTTTTACGCAAGTAATCCTTCAAGGGTTTTTGAAAATGCTAATAATTTGCTTTCGGTAAATTTTGGTGACATCAATTGAATACCATAGGGTAAGCCGTTTGAATGTATGCCCGCAGGAATGCTTATGGCAGGAATCCCGCAAATTGGCGCTTGTACCGTGAAAATATCTTCAAGATACATCTTAACGGGGTCGGCACTGTTTGCGCCAAATTCAAATGCAGTACCAGGCGTGGTAGGCGTTAAAATAAAATCATGGCCCCTGAATATTTCATCGGTTTTACGCTGAATCAGCCTGCGTACCTTGAGCCCTTTCGTATAATAGGCATCATAATATCCGGCACTCAATACAAATGTGCCCAGCATTATCCTGCGCTTTACTTCTTTTCCAAAACCTTCGGTGCGTGATTTTACATAAGTACTTTCCACGTCAGTAGCACCTTTGCTGCGGTAACCGTAATGCACCCCGTCATAACGGGCTAAATTACTTGATGCTTCAGCGGTGGTTAAAACGTAATAGGTCGGTACCAAATGGTCCAGGTATGGGAAATCAACGGCTTCAACCGTATGCCCCTGTGCTTTTAATTTTTCAACAGTGGCGTAAAAATTCCTTTTTATTTCAGGGTCCAGCCCGGGGTTTTCAATGCACTCCTTTAAGTAAGCAATTTTGTGGTTGTGTGTTGATGCAGGCAATGCGCTGTACGGCTCAACCGCTGTACCTGAACTGGTACTGTCCATGGCGTCCTTACCTGCCATGACTTCAATCAACAGCGCGCAATCGTGTACATTATTTGTCACAGGTCCAATCTGGTCAAATGATGAGGCGTAAGCAAGCAATCCGTAACGTGAAATGCGGCCATACGTTGGTTTCATGCCAACTGTTCCGGTGAAAGAGGCGGGTTGGCGTATTGATCCGCCTGTATCCGTTCCAAGTGCAGCTGTACACAAACCAGCAGCAACAGCCGCGCAACTGCCACCGCTTGATCCTCCCGGCACACAATTGGTGTTATGTGGGTTTAATACGTTACCGTAGTACGATGTTTCGTTTGAACTGCCCATGGCAAACTCATCGCAATTGGTACGGCCAATAATAATGGCGTCTTCAGCCAATAAACGTTCAATGGCTGTGGCGGTATAAATTGATTCAAACCCTTCCAGAATGCGTGATGAAACCGACACCTTGTGTCCTTTGTATGCAATGTTGTCTTTAATTGCAATAACACAACCGGCAAGTTTTCCGGCCGTTCGGTTTTTAATTTTCTCATCGGTTTTTTTGGCCAGGGCCAGGGCTGTTTGGGTAAATACTTCCAGGTACGCATTGAGGTGTTTTGTTGACTCAATGGTGCGCAAATAATGCTGAACCAAATCAACACATGTATACTTGCCCGAAAATAAGTCTTCGCGAATTTTGCTGTAATGGCGAACTTCCATTCGTCAACAGTTCAACAGAAAAAAATTAGGACTTTTTAGGTGTGTTATTATCACCTTCACCTTTTGAAGCGTCTTTAAATTCCTTCACGCCACGGCCCAATCCGCGCATCAATT
>DASPJQ010000031.1:0-4964 GCA_035628535.1 Flavobacteriales bacterium
ACTGCTACTGCTTGCCGCTGTTTACTTTTTATGCATCCAATTCTCCTGCAATTACATTCAGGCTACTCAAGGTCAAAACCGCATCGCTTATCACTTGCCCGGTTATCATTTCAGGGTATGCCTGGTAATAAATAAAACACGGTCTGCGGAATTGCAAGCGGTATGGCTGACGGCCTCCGTCACTCACCAAATAAAATCCTAATTCTCCGTTACCTGCTTCTACGCTGTGGTATACTTCACCAACGGGTACAGGGGTTTCGCCCATAATGATTTTGAAGTGGTAAATCAATGCCTCCATTTTCGAATACACATCGTCCTTGGGTGGCAAATAAAATTCCGGAATGTCGGCATGATGCTTACCGGCAGGCAAACCTTCATATGCCTGTTTAATAATGGCCAAGCTCTGACGAATTTCTTCCTGCCTTACCATAAAACGGTCGTACGTATCACCGTCTTTTCCAACAGGCACATCAAATTTAAAGTCCTGGTACGAACAGTACGGATTCATAACACGCACATCGTAGTCAACCCCTGCCGCGCGCAGGTTTGGCCCGGTAAACCCGTAATCCAATGCACGTTTGGCGCTAATGGGGCCTGCTTTCATGGTACGGTCCATAAATATGCGGTTGCGGCTCAATAAACCGTCAAACTCTTCAAATTTTGCTGGGAATGTTTTTAAAAACTTCTGGAGTTTTGCATGAAAGTCCTTTGAGAAATCACGCTCAAACCCGCCAATACGGCCAATGTTGGTTGTTAAACGCGCACCGCAAACAGCTTCATACAAATCGTAAATTTCTTCGCGCACCTGGAACATATAGGTAAAGCCCGTTAGTGCCCCGGTGTCAACACCAATTACCGCGTTGCAAACAAGGTGATCGGCAATGCGCGCCAGTTCCATGATGATGACCCGCATGTAATCAACGCGTTTTGGTATTTCAGCGTTAATCAATTTCTCAACCGTTAAATGCCAGCCAATGTTGTTAATGGGACTTGAACAATAGTTCAAACGGTCAGTAATGGGTGTAATTTGATTATACGGCCTGCGTTCCGCCAATTTTTCAAAGGCGCGGTGAATGTATCCCACAGTTTGTTCCGATGAAAGAATGCGTTCACCATCCACTTTCAGTATATTCTGGAAAATACCGTGCGTGGCCGGGTGCGTTGGTCCCAGGTTAAGCGTGGCAATTTCCCCGTCAATTGTATCGGTTGACGGGAGTTCGGGCGCCTTATGAATATTAATGTCTTTGCTCATTCGTAACAATATTTAACCATATAGACGCATAGTCTACATTTAATTCTTTGCTAAACTTTTAGTACTATCTGTATGAAAATTTATCTTCCTTATTGTTAACTCTTCAATCATGTACTCATGATAAACACTTTCCAACAACTCTCTGCCTGGCTTTTTACGCACTTTGTTATTGGTAGTACCAACCACTTCGTGCGTTAAGTCATCCTGGTATTTTTGTGTTATGGTTTTAAATGCTATCACTATATCTATGTGTTAAGTATTACCTTCCAAAATACCTGTCGTCCTTGTCTTCCCTTGTTGCGTCTTCCAAATGGTACTCTTTCCGCATGGGGAAATAATCCATGTCGTCTTCGTTCAAAATACGTTTCATATTGGGGTGGCCGTCAAACCAAATCCCAAAAAAGTCATACGTTTCACGTTCCTGCCAGTTGGCCGTATCAAACAAATCGGTTATGGTTGGAATGTGCGGATGACCGATTGAAAAAAACGTTTTTAAACGTAAACGGAAATTATTTTGCAAACTGTGAAAATGGTAAACAACACCCAACTCATGTCCTTTGTTGTCGGGGTAATGCATACCACCTAACAATGTCAGGAAATGGATTTTGAATTGTTCATCGTTCTTAAGCCAGGTAATCATATCCTTTATTTTTTCTTTTGAAATTTCAAGGGTAAGCATACCGTAAGGCTCTTCGGTCTTTAAAACAGCCCCTGGAAAAGCTTCGCTCAATGCAGTTGCTACCTGTTGGTTTGTCAATGCCATGGTTCTGTTTTTAGTGATTTAGTTTATATTTCTCCAGCAATTGTTTGTACTCGTCAGAGTAACGCTTCCTGAACGATTCCTTTTTGGCAAGTTCCTGTATTTTTATTACCCCATCAAGAATCTGCTCAGGGCGTGGAGGGCAACCGGGCACATACACATCAACCGGAATTACGCGGTCAATGCCCTGCAATACACTATAGGTGTCAAAAATACCACCGCTTGATGCGCAAGCGCCAACTGACAAAACCCACTTGGGTTCGGCCATTTGGTCATATACCTGGCGCAGGATAGGGGCCAGTTTTTTGGAAATGGTACCTGCTACAATAAGCAGGTCGGCCTGGCGCGGGCTGAATGACATACGTTCCATACCAAAACGCGCCATGTCATAGTTTGAACCCATGGTCGCCATGAACTCAATTCCGCAACAGGATGTGGCAAAAGGCAACGGCCATAATGAGTTGGCCCGGGCGTTACCAATTACTTTTTCAAGCATGGTAAGCTGGTAGCCTGGTGCGTTATACGCTTCAACTTTGCCGGGTGTTTTTTTGTCTTTTGTTTCGTTGGACATACGTCAATATTATTTATCCCATTCAAGGGCTCCTTTTTTCAACACGTAAATAAAACCAGCCATAAAAAAGCCTACGAACATGATCACTGCCAAAAGGCCTTCGAGCTGCAATTCTTTGAAATTCACCGCGTATGGATAGAAAAAAATCACTTCCACATCAAACAGTACAAAAAGAATAGCGGTCATAAAGTATTTTACCGAAACGGGAAAACGGGCATCGCCCTTTGACTCAATACCGCACTCAAAGTTGGAGTCTTTGTTTTTCGCTCTCAGGCGCGGGCCCAAAATATGGGTTACAACAAGCACAAGGGCTACAAAACCTATGGCCACAACAGCTTGAATGATAATGGGAAAATAATTTTCAGGACCGTTCATACAATGGGTGAATTTTCTCCCACAATATTAAGGTTTTTTGCCTTTGTAAAATGGGATTTTTAGCCGAACTACTATTTAGAACCGTTCTAAAAGCCCTGTGTACTTACCAGTATTTCAGGCATAAAACTTAACTGTTTTTAACAAGGATGAATTAAATGATTTAGCAGTAAAAAATAATTAGCAAAATCAGTTATTCTGGCCTGTGGTTTGCTGCCAAATCAATTTTCCCTGTAATTTGAAATAAAAAAATTAGTTCACATTTTTAGATCTAAATTAATGGGCAAATTATTACTCGCTTTCCTGGTATTAACTCTAACGCTTGCAAAATCGCAGGATTGCTCGGTTATCGAAAAACCCGGTTTCGGTCTGCTCAAACGGGTTTTTGGCGTACCCGCTGTTGTTGCCTTAGGCGAACCTCAAACCTATTATGCCACTTATGTATCGGGTTTAGGCAAAAAAACAGTGGCCTCGCAACAAAACGATAAGTGGATTGAACATGAATTTGGAAGCATTAAAATAAACGGTTCCAAACGCTGGCCCATGCAAACGTTTACATTCCGTAATAAACTGTACATGCTGTATGGTGAATACCGGAAACGCGACAAGCTCAACGTGTTTTTTGCCTATGAACTCAACCAGCAAACGCTTAATCCCGTTGGTGAACCCAAAAAATTATACGAATTTGCGTATGAAAGCAAAATGGAAATTTTTGCTGCTTTCAACACGGTCCAAATCTCACCCGCTGGAGCAAACGCACTTGTTTTCTGGTTTGCAACCCCACAACAGAAGGGGGGCACAACCCTGCATTTTTTTTACTGCAACCAACACCTTGAACCGGTAAAATCACCCGTGTATGAGCTGGGCGCATCGCGTGAAATACGGCAAACCATTATGACGCCTTCAGGCAGCTTGTATTTTTTAGTGCTTGAGCGCTCCATTGACAACGGCACCGCAGTTGGTTCACCGTTTAAACTCCTAAAAATAGGCATTGACGGAAACGTGAAAACCGAGCCGGTTGGCTTGTTTGACAAGAACATGGAGGATGCAAAACTTTTGGTGAATAAAAATGAGGAACTTACCATTGCAGGGTATTGCAGTGGTGATGATGAACCATATGCATCAAGTGTGTTCAATGCAGTAGTTGATACGGCAAGCCTTGAAATCAATCACGTAAAAGTGGCCTCTCTTAACCTTGTCAACATGTCTGAAAAAACAAACGGTACAGCGTACTTTTTGAAAGACGTGGTGTACGATGCTTCTGGAAATTTATTCGTGCTTGGCGAAGAATATGAACGGAAGGTGGCGTATCACGAAGACAGCAATGGTGAAACCAGCGAATCAGTTACATTCATCTATGGCGATGTGCTGGTATCGTGTATACCTGCCAACACGTTTGAGGTAAAAACTAAATGGGTCATGAAACAACAGCGCACATCTCCTTCGGAAACACCCTTTGCTTCGTATTGCGTGAAACCGTGCAACAAAGGAATTTCACTTATCATGAATGCATTGGTGGAGGGTACGTTTACTGTTGACAGGAATAAAATCACTAACCGGGAATTAAGTTCTACCGTTACAAAAATGGTAAGCCTGGACGTTGATCTGGAAAAAAACGAAAGACTTTTCCTGTGCGGTATGCAGGAGCGCGCTAAAGAAAATTATACACACGGGTATTCCTGTCACGCGCAATTACTGATCAGCAATTGCCAGTTTATGCCTGACGGCTCGGTCATCCTATTTTCTAAAACAGGGAGCGCTTCAGATTATTTTTTGTATGTGTGGCGATGATTAATGTGGAAGGATATTAGTGCCTTAAAACTCAGTTCCAATTCTATCCCAATCAGCACTCCAGAAAATGTACAGTAATTTCCCTTTTAAACTGGTAAATGGAATGCAGCCACTGTAACGTGAATCAAAAGACGAACAGCGGTTATCTCCCAATACATAAATCATATTCCGAGGTACAATTACTTCGCGCTCAAACAGTGCGTTTCCCGACATGCAAA
>DASPJQ010000032.1:0-2333 GCA_035628535.1 Flavobacteriales bacterium
TTCTTGTATAGCGGCTTTATTTTCACCCTTTGCCGTTAAACGTAATTTAACCAGGCCAGGCGAGGGCAGGTACGCCAGGCCCAGGCCATTTGCGCGGATTTCATTTTCAATGTCTGTAATTTTATCGGCAATAAACGATTCGCCCAAGCCGGTGGTCAATAAGGTACGGTGCACAATCCGGGTTTTGCTTTTTTGGGCCAGCCTGGGTAAAATATCATCGGTCATCATGCCCTTCATTTCATACGGAACTCCCGGCATACTGACAAATATTTTACTTTCTTTTTCAAACCACATACCCGAGGCGGTGCCTTTATGGTTCGTAATCATGGTGCACCCCACTGGAATTTCAGCTTGTTTCACATTTACGTCAAGCATCACACGGCCGCGCTTTGTAAAAAAATCTTCAATGCGCTTCAGCACTTCGTGGTTTAGTTCGAGGTGGGTATTGAAATAACTGCAAAGGGTGTGCTTAGTAATATCGTCTTTGGTTGGGCCTAAACCACCGGTTATCAAAACAACATCGGCATGTTTGGCTGACTCATCCAGTGCACGTATTATTTCATGTTCTTTATCAGAAACAACAAGGGTTTGAATAACATCAACGCCTATTAAACTCAATTGCTCGCCTATCCAGCCGGCATTGGTATTGACTGTTTGCCCAATAAGCAATTCATCGCCAATGCTGACAATACAAGCCTTCATGCATTAACTGAGTTTTGCCTGGTTCTCAGAAGAATTAAGGGTCAAGGTACGGTCTGATGAAATGGCGCTTTTTTCGATTTTTAATTTGGTACCGCCTTCAACGCTTATAATAACAGTTGTATCACGCACTTCTTCAATTTTGCCGTGAATACCTCCAATGGTAATTATGCGCTGACCTTTTTCAAGGCTTTCAGCAAATTTTTTCGCATCTTTCATTTTCTTTTGCTGCGGGCGAATCATGAAAAAGTAAAATACTACCAGGATGAGACCGAACATTATAATTGTACTCATTGGGTTACCACCTGATTGCTGTTTTTGCAGCAATATGCTTAAAAAATTATCCATCGTTTGTTTTTGGTGTTTTACGTGTGGCTCTTATGGAGCTTTATTGTATGTTATTACTTAACTTGTTTTGCGTTTCGTTCCCACGGAGCTGCTATTTTTATAATCAACCCTCCTCCTTTGACCCGGGTGCTTTAATTTCACCTTCAAGTCGCAAAATATGCGTAGTTGGTTTTGTGTTGGCAACCACACGAATGGATTTTGTTACCTTGCCTTGTTTACCTGCGCTATCAAATGTAACCTCAATTTTTCCTTCACCATCAGGAGCAACCGGCTCGCGGGGCCACGATTTTGGAACGGTACATCCGCACGAAGGACGCACATCGGTCAATACCAGGCTTGATCTTCCGGTATTTTTAAAATAAAATGTGTACGAAACGATTTCACCCTGGCTTATGGTGCCAAAGTTATATGTCGTGTCTTTAAATTCAATTACCGGTGGATTTTTCGGATCAACTATTTCGGTTGATAATTTGCCGTCAACCATATCGCTGTTTTTTTCACCACAGCCCATAAAACCAAGGGTGGCTAATACTATTGATCCAAGTACGAGCTTTTTCATTGTATAATTAGATATTTTATATTTTTAATAATGAAATTTCAAATAATCAAATATCCTGAATTTTCCTTCACATTGCAACATTTATCATTTTTTTAACCAACCAACCCCCTGCCTGTTTTCACAATTATTCCGTTTACCTTCAATTCGGCATATACCTTATCAAGGATCCCGTTCACAAATGTACCACTTTTTGGGGTACTGTACTCCTTAGCCAGGTCAATGTATTCGTTTAACGAAACTTTTACGGGTATGGAAGGAAATATAATTGCTTCGGTAACGGCCATGTTCATAATAATGAGATCCAGGGAAGCAATACGCTCCAATTCCCAGTTATCGGTTTTTGATTTAACCCAGGCATCGGTTTGTGAACGTTTTGAAATGGATTGTGTAAACAGCTTGCGTGTAAATTCCTCGTCCTCTTCTTTGTTTTTCCACAATGGCAACAATTCAGGTTCCTTCCCCTCTTTTATGGATTGGATGGTTTTGATGAAGGATGCCGCGGCCAGGTCCAGGTCATCCCGCCAGAAAACATTTTCTTCTTCCAGATAACTTTGAACCATTTCGCTATTGGCAACAAACTGCGTAAACCAGGTAACCATGAATTTTTTATGGAATTCAATGTCACTGGCCGGGTTGTTCATGTACTCGGTATAATATTCTGACTGGGTTATGTCCTGAAAAATGCGTTTAACCAATTCGGTTTGATTGGCCCATGAAATTTTTGATT
>DASPJQ010000033.1:0-2905 GCA_035628535.1 Flavobacteriales bacterium
TTTTGTTTTCAACAGTTTGCCTTTTGCATCATAATAAAACCAGTTTCCGTATGGTATACTATTTTTATATTGACCCTTTTCCTTTATTTTACCGTTTGAATACCACGCGGTGTATGCACCGTCCCATTTGCCGGTTTTAACGTTAACCTCGTATTCCTTTTGACCGTTTTTATAATACCCTACTTCAATGCTGTCAAATTCACGTTGGGCATTCATGTAAGCAAACTGCATCAATCGTCCAAGCGAGTCATACGAAAAGCTGGGTTTATACGAATAACGCTGGGGATTGAAATTAACCGTTGACAATATGCCACCACGGTAATACGTGTATACAGTATCGGGTTTATCGGCCGTGTATTTTGTTTTGCTTTTTAATGACCCGTCTTCATACCATGTATACCACCAACCTTCCATGCGGTCATTTGCATAGTTACCCGCTTTGCTTTTACTACCGTGCTCATAATTTTCAAAAAAAGCACCGTGCATGCTGTCATTGTTCCATTCTGCTGACCGTATGACATTGCCGTTTTTCCAGTACTCGGTCTCAGTACCTTCTTTTTTTCCGTCTTTATAAAAAGAAACCCTGAACAATGGCAGGTCCTTTGCCGTTGTGTCATTATTGTTGTCGTAAAAAACTTCTTCTTTCCCTTGTTTGCTACCCCAAAAAGTGAGGTAGGAACGTGCATGCGGATACACCGGTGCTGATTTTTGTACAGCATGCATTGCGGGATTATAATCAAAATATGAACGGCACCTGAGCCTTCCATAATCATCATACCAGGTTGCTTCACCCATTAACGACATGTTTTTTCCATTGGCATGAAACAACATGACCGAGTCTTTATTTTTTTTCCGGAACAATACAATGTCCTCATTATTTTGTCCATCAACTAATGTCCACTTGAAAAACATATCGTCTTCATCCATTGAAGCAATGTCATTCAGAACGAGTTTTTGGATCCTGATTTCAAATTCCTGTTGTGCTCCCACTGCCTGTGCAAGCAATAAAGCTGACAATGTCAAACAAAGGCCTGTTTTAATCTTCATACCCCAAAGGTGCAAAAACCTCATAATTTCCATATGTGCATGCCTAACCCTGAAATGAAAATCATTTCTGATAATCAATCTTGTACAGAGATTTTGTGTGAATTAGTTATCTGAACAGGAATTTCAACCAATCAGCGTTAGCTTTTATCAAAAATTAAGAACCAAACTCCCTGCTTATCCGTACATTTACCACGACTTAAAACCACTGATGCCCGAATTTAAACCCGGACCTTATTTAAGTAAAATCCAGTATCCGCAGGATTTACGATCGCAGTTTTCAATTGAGGACCTGCCCAATGTAAGCAGCGATTTACGCCAGTTTATCATTGACGTAATTTCTGAAATCGGTAACTCGCATTTTGGTGCATCATTGGGTGTGGTTGAATTGACAGTTGCCCTCCATTACGTTTTTAACACGCCCGAAGACCAACTGGTATGGGACGTGGGTCACCAGGCCTACGGGCACAAAATTCTTACCGGCCGAAAAGATATTTTTCATACAAACCGAAAATACAAAGGCCTGAGCGGTTTCCCAAAACGAAGCGAAAGCATTTACGATACGTTTGGCGTAGGTCACTCATCAACGTCTATTTCGGCAGCGGTTGGAATGGCTGTTGCCAACAAACTTCAAAATAAAAACGATATTCACCATATAGCTGTTATTGGTGATGGGGCCATGACTGCAGGACTTGCCTTTGAAGGACTGAACCATGGTGGCGTTTCCAATTCAAACATACTGGTTGTATTGAATGACAACTGCATGAGCATTGACCCCAATGTAGGCGCGTTAAAAGAGTATTTGACTGACATTACTACATCACGTACCTACAACCGTGTTAAAAATAAAGTTTGGAAAGTGTTGGGTGATATTTCAAAATTTGGCCCCAATGCCCAGGCGGTTGCTAAAAAAGTAAGCGACAGTATGAAAACCGCCTTGCTCAAACAAAGCAACATGTTTGAGTCATTGCAATTCCGTTATTTCGGTCCGGTTGACGGGCATGATGTGATTGGACTGGCGCGCGTGATGAATGATTTGAAAAACATTCCAGGCCCGAAAATATTGCACGTGCTCACCACCAAGGGAAAAGGGTTTAAGTTTTCGGAAGAAGGAAACCAAACGGTTTGGCATGCTCCCGGTGTATTCAACAAGGAAACGGGTGAGATTGTAAAAATTGTTCCGAAAAGTCCGCAACCACCAAAATACCAGGACGTATTTGGCCATACCATTATTGAACTGGCCGAAAAAAACGAAAAAATTGTGGGGGTCACCCCGGCCATGCCAACGGGCTGCTCATTGAATTTAATGATGAAGGCCATGCCGGAACGCGCGTTTGATGTGGGCATTGCCGAGCAGCATGCCGTTACCTTTTCAGCCGGTATGGCAACACAGGGATTGATTCCTTTCTGCAACATTTATTCATCGTTCATGCAACGCGCATACGACCAGGTTATACACGATGTGGCTTTGCAAAAACTGCACGTGATTTTTTGTTTGGACCGCGGTGGACTTGTTGGGGCCGATGGGGCCACCCATCACGGGGCCTATGACCTTGCTTATATGCGTTGTGTTCCAAACATGGTTGTGGCGGCTCCCATGAATGAAGAGGAATTACGGAATTTAATGTATACCGCACAGTTGAATGATAACGGCCCTTTCAGCATCCGCTATCCGCGGGGCGAGGGTGTTATGGTTGACTGGAAAAAGCCGTTTAAAGAAATTAAAATCGGTACAGGGCGTAAAATACGCAGTGGGAACAACCTTGCTTTCCTCACCATTGGCCATGTTGGGAATTTTGCCACCGTTGCCTGCGAAGAATTGCAAAAACAAGGAATTGATGCAGCGCATTACGACATGCGT
>DASPJQ010000034.1:0-8947 GCA_035628535.1 Flavobacteriales bacterium
CAGGTAAGCCGGGTTCTTACCGCTTAAGGGTTTCCAAAAATGGAATACGGTTGACTGCATCAACACCCGAAGGAATTTTCAATGGCGTACAAACCTTGCTGCAGCTTATTCCCATGGGTCGTAACGGCTTGTTTAAAACACGGGGGCCGTTCAAATTACCATGTGTTGAAATTACCGATGAACCGCGCTTTGAATGGCGCGGCATGCACCTTGATGTTTGCCGGCATTTTTTTGACAAACAGTTTATAAAAAAATATATTGATTACCTGGCCATGCATAAAATGAATGTGTTTCACTGGCATTTGACCGAGGACCAGGGCTGGCGCATTGAAATTAAAAAATATCCTGAACTTACACGCGTTGGTGCTTGGCGTAATGGCAGCATGGTTGGCCCCTACAACGACCACAACACCGACACCGTACTTTATGGTGGTTATTATTCGCAAAAAGACATCAGGGAAATTGTAAAATACGCTTCAGCCAGGCATATTACCATTGTACCTGAAGTTGAAATGCCCGGACATTCGCTGGCGGCACTGGCCTCTTATCCTGAATTATCGTGTACAGGTGGGCCCTTTGACGTTGCCAAAGAATGGGGTGTGTTTGACGATGTATATTGCGCGGGGAATGATAAAACATTTGAATTTTTGCAGGGCGTATTGGATGAAGTATGTGACCTATTCCCGGGAAAATACATCCACATTGGGGGAGATGAATGCCCGAAGACGCGATGGAAAACCTGCGAAAAATGCCAGAAAAGAATAAAAGAAACCAATTTGAAAGACGAACACGAACTGCAGAGTTATTTTATACAACGCATAGAAAAATATTTGAACGCAAAAGGGAAACAAATCATTGGCTGGGATGAAATTCTTGAAGGTGGGTTGGCCCCTAATGCCGCAGTAATGAGCTGGCGCGGTACTGAAAGAGGGATAGCCGCTGCCAAAGCAAAACATTTTGTTGTGATGACCCCCGGCAGCCATTGCTATTTTGACCATTACCAGGGAAACCCGGAATATGAACCGCATGCTATTGGAGGGTTTACCCCGCTTGAAAAAGTGTATGCATACGATCCGGTGCCGGCCGAATTAAATGTTGAAGAAGCCAGTTACATTATGGGTGCACAGGGCAATGTATGGACCGAATACATTAATTTCCCAAAAGAGGTGGAGTATATGGCTTTACCCAGGATGTGTGCCCTGGCTGAAGTGTTGTGGACGTACCCTCAAAATAAAAATGGGGCAGGATTTGTGGAAAGATTGAACCAGCACCTGGATGGACCGATATCAATTTTATGCAATTATTCAAGAACGCACCAACTGGTAAATTTCATACTATCGCCAGCCAGTGAAGGCGTTGATGTAACAGTATATACGCTTGATTCAACCCGAACAATTTTTGCCCACGCAAACACTATTTCACCAAACGGATTGCTGCATACGGACACAACTATATTCAAAGCAAAAAAGACCGGGACAATGCACATGGTAAAAAAACCAATGGTATTGAATGCATACTCGGAAAAAAGAAATGAAAAAGGCCTTATTCAAAACAGATCAAAACACACAAGTATTGAATTATACGTTTCAAAATCAACGTCAAAAAATATAACGTTTACTACCGACCCCGACCCGAAATACAAAGGCAACGGATCGTTTACGTTGGTTGATGCTGTGCGTGGCAGTAAACGCAGGCAAAACCACCAATGGCTGGCCTGGCAGGGAAAAGATGTAGAAATGACCATTGATTTGGAAAAAAAGCAAAAACTGAAAGAAATAAAAGTTGGCTCATACCAGGACGAAAGTAACTGGATTTATCGTGCACAAGACATTGCGCTGCTGATTTCAAAAAATGGTAAAGACTATACAAAGATTAATACCCTTTCAAAACACGGTGGAAACGGTGGTCCATACAGGGAGTCATATCAATTTAAATTCCATTCTAAAAAGGCACGTTACATTAAAATAATTGCGCAGAATCCAGGCACCATACCTGAAGGCAAACCCGGAGCAGGAAATCCTTCGTGGTTGTTTTTTGATGAGATTGAGGTTTACTAGGAATTGTACGCTAAACCCGATTTTTATGGTGATCCCGCCAGGGATTGAACGGATACACCGCAGGCTATCCTGATTTGTTTTTTTTATTGCATTAAAGCCGAGGAGTATGAGTGAAAGCCCGGCCCGAAGGGGGCGGCCAAAAAGCCATAAATTAGCACCACAATCTTGGTTCAATTCTTGTATATTTGGACGGAAAATCAAACCTATGAAACGCATACTTACCTTAAGCCTGTTTTTATTTTCCCAAATTATACTGGCACAAACCTATAAAGTTGGCGATGCCGTGAGTATTGAATGGAAAGGAAAATGGTACCCTGGGAAAATACTGGAAGTACAAAAGGACGGGTATAAGATAAGTTATGACGGATACGGTGCCGATTGGAATGAAACCGTAACAAGTGGCCGTGTAAAATCAGCCGGTGCCGCAACAACCAACCGAACTACAAAAACCGAAAACACCGCCATTAATTCAGGTTCTTTTGCTACCATTGGCGAGGCCTCATTCAACGGCATTGAAACCATTAACGACCTTGACCTGGGCAGCAACGGTAAGATGCTTGTTGGCGCAAACTCGCACGGAAAAATTACCGTATTAAACCCTGATGACCTGACCTTAATTACTGAGATAAAATTATTCAGGGGTGAAACGTCCCCGGTTGGAACAGTAGCAATAAATAATGCCTGCACGTATATTGCTGCTGCCGATGGCAATGGAAAAGTATATGTGTACAACAAAAGTACTGCCGGTGAATGGACAGAATATGCTACCATTGAAACATACAGCATGGTCAACAAACTTAAATTTTCGCCTGTTTCAAATGATTTATGCATAGCCGCTGCACCAAAAACCGATTACAGGAATGTGGTTGTTGACATTTGGAACGCTGATGAAAAAAAAGTAAAAAAAACATTGCTTGTATCCACTAACGCCAACCACTCAATAGGCGGAATAAGTTTTACAACTGATGGGAGCAAAGTTGCTTTTGCCATTTCAAACGCCAAAAAAGGAATTGAAATTTATGAAACGGCAACGGGCAAACTGGTATCACGCATTGACCATAAATTTGATGTTGTCGGGCTGGCTTTTTCACCTGACGGCACCACAATGGCCGCAGGCGGAACCGATAAGAACATTACATTATGGAACCTTGCAACAAAAAAACCGGTATGGACCAGTGAATGGCATACAGGACTTGACGCATACGTTTTCAGTGTTGCTTTTGCACCTGACGGAAAAACCGTTGCGGCAAGTGGCGCAGGAACCGGCTGTAAAATACGGGTGTATGACGCATCAACCGGCAAGCTTAAATCAGAATTGGGTAAATCCAATCCGGGCGGCAATGCCGTTTGTTATGCTGCCAATTCAAAAGTTGTATACACCGGTCTTACCGTATATGGCGATTTTGCAAAAGTACCCATGGTTTACATGGCCGCTATTCCACAGGAATGACAACACGAAGAAAATTTATTAAAACTGCTGCCCTCACCACGGGCGCACTTATGCTGGACAAAACCAAGGCAGCCAAAATAATTGAAACCACGGCCGCGGGAATACCCGTAAACAAACCGCTGGTGCTTTCAACCTGGAATTTTGGCATGCAGGCCAATGCCGAGGCATGGAAAACACTTTCAACCAATGGACGGGCACTGGATGCTGTTGAAAAAGGCGTAAAACTAATTGAGGCCGATCCCACCGAACGTTCTGTTGGTTATGGCGGACGTCCAGACCGTGATGGAATAGTTTCACTGGACGCCTGCATTATGGATGAATTTGCCAACATTGGCTCGGTGGCGTTTTTGCAACACATTATGCACCCCATTTCGGTTGCGCGGTTGGTTATGGAAAAAACACCACACGTTATGCTGGTAGGCGAAGGTGCTTTGCGTTTTGCACTTGCCAATGGATTTAAAAAAGAAAACCTGCTCACCAAAGAATCGGAAGATGAATGGAAAGATTGGCTCAAAACAGCCGATTACAAACCGCAAATAAACATTGAAAACCATGACACCATTGGTATGATTGCTCTTGATGCGCAGGGGAACCTTTCAGGCGCTTGCACAACCAGCGGGCTTGCGTTTAAAATGCACGGGCGCGTGGGCGATTCACCTATAATTGGAGCGGGATTGTATGTTGACAACGAGATTGGGGCCGCAACAGCAACCGGCCATGGCGAAGAAGTGATTCGTGTAGTTGGTTCGCATTTGGTAGTTATGCTCATGGGACAAGGAAAATCACCGCAAAAGGCCTGCGAAGAAGCGGTGAAACAAATCCACAAAAAATTTCTGCTTCGCAAAGCCGATATGAAAAACACACAGATTGGTTTTATTGCCATTAATAAAAAAGGTGAATACGGAGGATTTTGCCTGCAAAAAGGTTTCAATTTTGCAGTAAAAAGCAATACCGTGGAAAAACTGGTTGACTCAGCTTTCCTGGTTAAATAATTTTTTTATGCCAATGAATGTTATGCTAGAAATAGCCTGTTTTAATGTTGAATCAGCTCTGATTGCAGCAAAAGCAGGCGCCCACCGCATTGAGTTTTGCACTGATTTCAGTACAGGTGGACTTACGCCTTCATTGGACGATGCAAAAAAAATACTGGCAGCGGTAAATGTTCCTGTTTTTATAATGATACGGCCGCGGCCGGGCAATTATGTATTTACCGATGAAGAATTTACTCATTTTACTGAATGGATCCCGAAATTTAAAGCCATTGGCGTACATGGATTTGTTTTTGGGTTACTAAATGACGATTGCACCATAAACCTTTCAAAAAGCAAACAATTGGTACAATTGGCCGCCCCCCTTCCCTGCACGTTTCACCGGGCATTTGACACAGGACCCGATTTATCCAAATCACTGGAAGATGTGATTGAATGCGGTTTTAAACGCTTGCTTACATCAGGCGGTGCGGGAAATGCCATTGATAATGTTCCCGTGCTGATGAAACTGGCAAAACAGGCCGGTGACCGCCTGGTAATTTTACCCGGTGGCGGGGTCAGGAGCAGCAACATTGAAACATTGAAAGCAATTGACACCAATGAATTTCACACTTCGGCCATCACGCATGTCGGAGAAGTAGCGGATGCGGAAGAAATTAAAAAATTACTTGGTTTGTTGCAATGAGGCTTTTTTTCTTACTCACCTTTTTGGTCTCGTGTACATGGGTTCAAGGACAAGTCTCGTGCCCTCCTGTTGTGAAATGGCCGAAAAAAACCGATGGCCAGGTTGTGCATGCGGTTTCATCAAACTGGAAATTGCGAAAAGTTGGCGACAGCAAATGGATTGACAGTGTTTTTTTCCCCGCAACAATCCATGAAATACTTTTTCAGAAAAAACTTATTCCCGACCCGTATTACGGCAATAATGAAAAAGACCTTAAATGGATTGAAGAAAGCGATTGGGAAGCCGAAGCGCAAATGGACACGTTTGCGGCCAGCCTGCCCAACCATGAACTCGTTTTTGAAGGATTATCACCCTATGCAAAAGTATATTTTAACGGCACTTTTTTATTTGAGAGTCAAAATGAATTTGTCGAATACAAAAAAGATATAACCGCCCTTTATAATAACAAAGGAAATACCGTTCGGATTGTTTTTGAATCGCCTGTTCGCAGGGGCCGGGCATTGATGCAAAAGCATAATGCGCATTTACCGGGCGATGAAAGGGTGTATACCCGAAAACCCCAATACGAATATGGTTGGGACTGGGGACCGCGCTTTGTCACAAGCGGCATACGCAAATGGTGTTATTGCATCTCCAGGCCGGAACATTATACCGAATTCAGGGAAATAGGGATTACAACGCAGCGTTGTTCGAAACAAAAGGCCGATCTCCTGTGTGAAATCGAAGTAAGTACCACGCAGGAAGGACCAAAATACATTTCAATTAACGTGGACTGGAAAAATTGCCTTCACCAAAAAGTAATGCTTAAAAAGGGACTTAACGTTTTCCGTTTCCCAGTTACGGTTCAAAACCCACTTCTGTGGTGGCCAAAAAACATGGGTATACCAGGTTTCTGCTTCATTGAATTTGTGATTGGCGAAAGTAAAAAACCAAGGCCCAGGAAAGTCATTGATCGGCATGTCATGTCTTATGCTATTTGCGATATAAAACTGGTAAATGAAAACGAAAAAGGGTTTTATTTTTCTGTCAACGGTATTCCTACTTACATCAAAGGCTTTAATGATATTCCAGGAGATCATTTCAATGGCCATTATCTCACACAACAAAAAAGCAGCATTGCCCTGGATTATTTAGTGTGGTCGGGAGCGAACATGGTTCGCGTCTGGGGCGGTGGCGATTATCCGTCAGAACAGTTTATGGATTACTGCATGCATAATGGCATTATGGTATGGCAGGATTTTATGTTTGCCTGCGCCATGTATCCGGGTGATACTGGTTTCCTGAACAACGTTAAAACCGAAGTTACGCAGCAGGTAAAACGGTTGCGCAGTTACGGCAACCTTGCGTTGTGGTGCGGTAACAACGAGAATGATGAAGGCTGGAAAAACTGGGGGTGGCAAAAACAATACAACTATACAAAAACTGACTCGGCACAACTATGGAATGACTACAAAAAATTATTCCATGACATAATCCCGGTAATTATTCATCAATATGACCCGTCACGTGCTTATATACCTTCATCGCCAGAAATTGGGTGGGGACATAAAGAAAGCCTGAAACAAGGCGATAGCCATTACTGGGGTGTTTGGTGGGGAAAAGAACCGATTGAAACTTTTGGAAAAAAAATTCCGCGCTTCATGAGTGAATTCGGCATGCAAGCCATGCCTGACCTTTCAACCTTACAAAAAGTCATACCAGACTCATTAATGCATTTCAGCACTCCCGAATTTACAAACCATCAAAAACATCCTGCAGGGTTTGAGACCCTGGACCACTACCTCAACGAATACCTGCTTGTACCGCATAAAATGGACGATTACGCGTATGCCACGCAGGTTTTGCAAGCCATGACGCTAAAAACAGCCATTGAAGCGCAACGCACAGCAAAGCCTCATTGCATGGGCACGCTCGTATGGCAGTTGAACGATAGCTGGCCTGTAACATCGTGGAGTGTTGTTGACTATTACGCACAAGCCAAAATCGGTTACGAACAGGTAAAAGAATCGTTTGCCAATAAATTACTGACGATAAAAGAAGATTCGGGCGATTTGCTTTTTTATTGCGTGAATGACGATACAAGTTCATTTACCGACTCGCTGGAATGGAGCATTTGTTATTTCAATGGAAAAAAAGCGTTTGAAGGAAAAGAATTTGTAAGGGTAAATGCAAATAATTCCACAAACATTTTTACCCTGTCGCAAAAAAATATGTCCAGCCTGAACAAAAAGGAAATTTACCTGTATGCAAAACTCGGTCACAGCAATTGCCAGCAGGTATATCATTTTGTAAAACCGAATGAAATGAATTTACCCAAGGCTGATTATACCATTACTGTTCGGGATACTTCTTTTGAAGCGCAACCAAATGATCAGGCTTCTGAAAAATATATGATCAGGTTGGCGACCATAACAGCAAACACGTATATGCCCTGGACCCGTTTTATGAACAACGACCTGAAGGATATATGCTTCTCGGAACCTATTTACTACGATTTTCCCTTGAAATTATTACCGGGTGATTCCCACCAGTTCATAATCAATTGTGAAACATTGAAGACACCGGAACAAACCGAGGCGTATATACGGCAAAACCTCAAATGCCTGAATACCCTTTTGAATAAAAATTGAGTTTAATTATTCCGGACTATATGCAGAATACTTTTATAAGGCTCTTTGTCTTTAATATTTAAGACGTAATAATACACTCCGTCTGTCAAATCAGGTGCATTCCAATCATTGGTATAGCCGGCTTTTTCATACAGCAAATTGCCCCAGCGGTTGAACACTTCCAGCTTGTTGTCAGGATAAAACTCGAGCGCTTTGAAATACAGCGCATCGTTAATCCCATCACCGTTAGGTGTGATAATATTTGGGTACTGCAGTTCCATGTCAAGTATCAAAATAGTCTGACATGAACTGTCATCGCAACCGAGCGATGTTGTGGTATAATGACAAATGGTTACAAATCCTGTGTCGGAATACTGGTGTATTTCATCGTCAAGGATGGAACCGGTACTATCGCCAAACGTCCATACATAACCAACCAATGAATTCCCGTTCAGCTGCGTAAGGTTATTAAACGTTATGGGCGTATTTACCAGGAATGGTTCGGTTGTAACACTGAACGTATCCACTACATAAGGGAAGGTGGTAACCGTCATTGAATCGGGAATACCGGTACAGCCGTTGGTCACAACCGTTGCGTGGTATTCAACTGTTGACGAAGCATTGCCCGTGTTAAAAATAGTATCGCCCAGCGTGGTCGTACTGCCGCTTTGCCCATCGCTGCTGGTCCAGTTGATGGTTGAACCGGGCAAACATGAGGTAAGGTTTGCACTGAATACAGCCCCGGAACACATTGAAAGGGCTGTTTGGTCAAATGTAACCTGGGCAACCGGTTTAATGTTGAGATTATACGAAGAGTTGTATCCCACAACCACCGTTCCGCAGGCGTCTGTCACAACCGGTGGTGGAACATCAAGCTGTGTTATGGTATCGCAATAATCAGGACAGGCCGGAACAACCAGGTGGAGCGTTTTAAACGTAGTGCCCGGTGAACAACCTGATGCGGTTCCACCGGTAATCGTGTCGGTGCTCCATGGATGTGTAAATGTATAAGGTGGCACACCATACCGGCAAAATATTTTGGCATCAAAATCACACACGTTGGCGCACAATACGCTTGGGGTGAAAACAACTTCTGAACCCGATGCCTCGGCCGTATATCCTTCAATGAAAGCGCTGAACGGCCAACCTGACAAAGG
>DASPJQ010000035.1:0-1489 GCA_035628535.1 Flavobacteriales bacterium
GACAACGGCTACACCTGAAAAATCGCTTTTGGTTAAACGCAAAAGAACCGGTGGACGCAATAACATGGGTAAAATGACCATGCGTTACATTGGTGGCGGACACAAGAAAATGTTCCGTTTGATCGATTTCAAGCGTGCCAACCACGGCATTACCGGTACGGTAAAAACCATTGAGTATGATCCGAACCGCAGCGCATACATTGCGTTGGTTGTATATACAAACGGGTTAAAAACGTACATTCTTGCACCGCAAGGTTTGAAAACGGGCCAAAAAATCATCAGTGGTCCCGGTGTTGCCCCTGAAATTGGCAATGCTTTACCGCTGGCTGAAATTCCACTTGGTACACTTATTCATAACATTGAATTGCAACCCGGGAAGGGAGCATCGTTGGTGCGCAGTGCCGGCTCATATGCGCAGTTGGCCGCCCGCGATGGTAAATACGCTGTACTTAAAATGCCTTCGGGTGAGACCCGCATGGTGTTGATTACCTGCCTGGCAACTGTTGGTGCTGTTTCAAACCCTGAAAACAACCTCATTCGTGCCGGTAAAGCCGGACGCAACAGGTGGAAAGGCATTCGTCCGCGTGTACGTGGTGTTGCCATGAACCCGGTTGATCATCCAATGGGTGGTGGCGAAGGCCGCGCCTCGGGAGGTCACCCACGCTCGCGCAAGGGCTTGCCTGCTAAAGGCTATAAAACGCGTACGCCTAAAAAGCGCAGCAATAAATTAATCATTGAAAGAAGGAAGAAATAATTTTAAGATACAGTAAGAAATGGGTCGTTCATTAAAAAAACCACCGTATGTGCATCACACGTTATTGAAACGTGCAGGCGATGCGCAATCTTCAGGAAAGAAAAATGTGATCAAAACATGGTCACGCGGATCTACCATTATTCCTGATTTTGTAGGGATCACTTTTGCGGTACACAACGGTAATAAATTCATTCCTGTTTATGTTACAGAAAACATGGTGGGCCACAAATTGGGCGAGTTTGCGCCAACGCGCACGTTCCGCGGCCATGCAGGAAACAACAAAAAAGATAAAGCAGTTAAATAATTATACTGAAGCAACATGGGTGCCAGAAAAAAAACAAAAGCAGATCAAATAAAGGAAAGCAGGAAAACCTTGGGTCTTGCGGTATTGCGTGACAATCCGACCTCGCCCCGTAAAATGAGGACACTAGCCGACCTTGTTCGCGGTATGAACGTATTGCAGGCGCTTCATATTTTACAGCACAACCCCAAGCACAGCTCAAAAAGCCTTGAAAAACTTTTGCGTTCAGCCATTGATAACTGGAGTGCAAAAAACGGCAACCAGAACTCGGAGAAGCTTGTGGTGAAAACCATTATGGTTGACAGTGCACGCGTACTGAAGCGTATTCGTACAGCCCCGCAAGGACGCGCCAACCGCATTCGCAAGCGCTCGAATCATGTAACAATTATAGTTGACAACGAACAATAGTATAGAAAATAATGGGACAAAAATGT
>DASPJQ010000036.1:0-10531 GCA_035628535.1 Flavobacteriales bacterium
ATTTTTTTAAACTGGCTTATGCAGGTAATGTTTTGGCTTGTCCATGTTACCGTGCTTGCCCCGGCATCTTTGGTACGGTATAGCTTGTTGGTGTTTCCTCCTGTATATATCCAGGTCTTTCCTGCTATAACAGTACCAAAGCAGGTGGTTAAATCAACGGTGCTGTTTGGTTTGTCCAGATCTATTATGCCATAATCCGTTCCGTCAATGGCCAGTACGCGGCTAACGACACCGTCCTGTCCAACTGCTACCAGTTTTGCTCCGGTTGAACTTACTTCGTATGGGCTCATGGCGTTATAGTCCCGCGCTGAATCGCTCAGGGTAGTCCAGTTTAACCCGTTGTCGTGCGTGGCACATACGTAACCAATGCCGCCTGCATCTTCAATAATGGCCACACCGTTATCAGCATCGCGGAAATAAACCTGCTTGAATGTTCCCGCCACATTTACCGGGCGGTAAATCCATGTCACACCACGGTCACCCGTATACAACAAACTTCCATCGGTGCCGCAGGCAAACCCTTTTACACTGGAGGTATCAATCCAGGAAACATTTTTGATGTCATGGCTGGTAAGTGTGCTTATAACCGAAGCAGCACTTCCGCTGGGCGTGGTAAGCCTTAAATTGGTATTATAAGTAAGGCCCGTTACGGCATCAAAATCGTTTACGGTATAAAAATAACTGGTTAAGGCCGCATCATAGTTCACGCTGGTTGAATAATCGGGTGACGTAAGTGCCGCTGGGGTTATACGCGAATACCCGCTGTTGGGAACCGACCCTGAAGCAAGGGCAGGATCAACCCGTACATACCCGTTGCGTTTGGTAGCCAGGATTCCCTGCGTGCGGTTGATGAAATGCAAATCCACCACATCGTCAAAAACATAAACAGGTGTCGTATTGGGTGTGTTGCAATGGTAATTGCTCAGCACGTCCCAGGTTGTTCCCCCGTCCTGTGTAATAAAGGCCACACCGTTTGTTCCAACAGCATACCCGTACAAACTGTCTACCATTTGTATTTTCCTGAAATCAGTAGCAGCCAGGTTTATTTTCTGCCAGGTTTCTCCGGCATCGTTTGTTTTGTACAACACCCCGCGCGTGGCGGTATACCCACCGGGCACCGTACCGGTGAGGTATCCTTGCGAGCCATCAATAAACTGTACGCTGGTAACCGTTAAATTGCTGTCCAGCCCATCAGGTAATTTTGTTTCCCACAGGTTCATGGCATCGTGATCGGGCATGTTTTGTTTTACCAGCTGGTTTAAACTATTGTATTCATACCGCGTTGCCAATACATGTGAAGTGAAAACCTGTTGCGTGCCATACGTGCGGTCTGCAATACACTTCACTTCATCAGCGCTTGAGGGCGAAGTTATGTTCAGCAGTTGCACGCCCTGCGGTGGTACGGTTTTCACCAGGCTTCCGGCCTGGTCGTAGTAATACAGGGTAAAATGGTATTCCTTGTCGGTGTATTCATGGGTAAATGTTTCCAATGCGCCCAAACAATGCTGCGTGTATTTATTGCTTATATACGTGGTAAGCGAATCAATGTACTGGTTGTATGCATTGGTGGCGTTCACCACAGCCATCTCCAGTTGGTATTGCACACACGGGTTCACATAGGTAAACGGAATGTTTTGGATGGTATCAATAGGCCCGTTGTTGGGTGCGCAGGGTGTCATAAGCAAACCGTTGCAATAGGTGTACGGGTTGTTGATGGTGGTTCCAAAAGGCGAAGCGGTGCTGATCAAATGGTCGCTTGCACTGTTGAGCAAGGATGCATAACTCTGTGCACAATAACAAAAACTTGCCGTATCAAATTCCAGCGAGTCGTAAATATTGCCGGCACTTATCATCGTCCACCCGTTTGCCGAGGCAGAATCATTGTACCGGGTCACAGCTTCCAAATACACATCGTACAAACTGTCACAGTCATTGACAAATTCCGATGAGTCGGCCTCCACAAGGCGTAGCATCATACCACCCGTAAAACCATCTTCAGCCGGATTTAATAAAACCCACTGAGCCAAACCAATGGCCGGTTGATCTTTGTCAATTCTGCGGTTACTTGCATTGGCTGTTGCTAAATCATCCAAATATTTTTTATAACCGGTTAACCGCTTTCGCATATTGGTTTTGCGGTATGCCGCAAGATCAATTACAGGAAGTTTTTCCGCACGTGCAGTATGTTCTTTATTGTAAAGGGCGATCGTTTTTCTATATGAAAAATAACTGGCCACGTCTTTTTTGTATTCTGAAGGAATGGAACCAATTGACCCGTGATCATCGGGCATATCAGGAACTGAAAGGAACATGCCGTCCCCATCATCAGCTTCGGTCGTATCGTTGTACACAATGTCTGGGTACTGTGCTGTGTCAACACAGTTGGAACAAGGTTTGAATCCAATACAGGTATTTCCAAAAATGGTGTCGCGTGTAAAACCGGTTGGCCACCTCCTGAAATCACACACCACGTAAAAATCATGGTACAAACCGTCTTCATCCGGGTCACCGTCCACTGCCGTTGCTACGATTGAACGGATGCCTTTAAACTGGTACGAGTTTCCGCTGGTCATCTCTAGATTGAGTTCAATGTTGCAGGTTGAATCCAGGCTTATCGTCCAGCTTTCAGTCCGGGGTGTGCTCAATGTGTCAACGGCATAGGTGTTGGCAATTGGTGTGATGGGATAGGTCAATTGTTCGAGCAATGCTCCGGTAAAATACGGGCTTGCCGTGGCCGGATACGCATAGTCATACGGCTTATGCATAAGCATGTCTTTTACAAAGGCCGATAAAATGTCCCAGGTAGCAATGTTGTCGTCCGCTTCACAGGATAAGGACATGGGCTGGTCGCAATCGCTTATGTTCAAGCACGTGCTGTCTGTCCCATTGGTATACATGCCGCTGAAATGCATGGTGGCAAGGTACGCACCGCTTGAGTCCATCGCGTCAAGCGAAAAATAACAGGCGTCATGGCTCACAAAATTGGTGAAAGCTTCTATCTCGTCCAGGTCAGTGCTAATGTCAAACGAGCTTGGTTCATGGCCTGTAATTTTAAGGCGTATGCGGTTGGCCGGTGTTGAAGGGTGGAAGATGTTAAACGCAGAATCGGCTGCCGTATACGTCCAGTCAAGTCCTGTGTTGGTGGTATAGCCCATCGTGTAATACACGGCAGGGATCATCAAACTGTCATATAAATCGGTATCCAATGCAACACCCGAACCCGTAAGGTTCTCTTCGGTTGCCAGCACGTTCATGATGGTGTAAAGGTTATATCCTAACGTGGTTGGCGTACACGTCAATGGGAAATCGCATTTATCCATGTTCCAGCACGAAGTGCGTCCTGTTATTTCCACCAGTTCGTAGGGATGATATGATCCCGCATCAGGCGCTATGTGCGCATTGATGGTAAAACCATAAGACGGTGGTGTAGTTGGAAAATCCGGCCCTTCAGCCATTCCTGAAAAACCAAGTATGTCTTCCCACGCAAGTGTGGTACCGGTTTTATCAAAAATAAAATAACAGGTATCGTTGTCGCTTATCATGTCCACGTGCAGGGTGTCTTCATCGCCCCAACCTGTTGTATCAGCCAACCATAAATAGTTGTACTGTGATATGGGTGCAACCGGTTGAAAATTGCTCAAAGCCATGTAAACGGGATTGAACATCGGGAAATGCATCAAATCAATGGTATCGTTGAGAAGGAAGCTTGAATCGGCAATGGTTGAAAGCATGTTTTGAACGGCTGTCGCTAAGGGACACTGACCTGTAACCAAATATTGCTGGTAAGCGGTGGTCATGGGATCGTTGTCACCGGCTGAAACACCGGGAATATCGTTAATGTCAGGGAAACGTTTTTGTTTTGAGGCGTACAGTTGGTCATACCCGTATGAACAGGGCTGCGACAAATTCTGGAATGCAGGTGTGCCCGACCCGTTAGAGGCAATGCTCATCGGGTACATATAGCTCCACACTTCATCGTTGCCGATGCAATCGTTAAAAGCATAACAGTCATACATAGCAATGCTGTCAGCACGCTGGGTTTGCAATTGCTGTTTTTCCGACAGGTACCAGTCACGCAAATAACCCCATTCTTTGTTGCGTATTTCGGTGTTGTGGGTCACATCACCGGGAATGTGGTCCGTCCCAAAATTATCGCAAGCGGTATCGGGAACAATGCCTGTCAAATAACCGCAACGCGCCATGATGGCGGCCTGCTGGGTCATGCTGTAACTGCCACCGGTAAAATATACATAGTTGTCAAATTTGTTTTCAAGGGTTGTGCCGTACGAACCGTGGTCGCGCACCACAAACGGATCGTATGGATCGGTTGACGAAAACGTGAACCAATCGGTTGGTAATTTGGTAACGTTATCAATCAAACCGGTATCAATGGCCTGCTGGAATGTTTCACAGGCGCGCAGCATGGCGTCAAAATCTTCACTGGTCAGTACATCGGTGGCTGTTGGAAGCTCGGCATATTCGCTGCAGGTACGGTAATAACAGTATTCAGGGTGGTACGTTACAAGACCTTTTGCCCACGATGGTTTAAAGGCATTTATAAAGTCTTTGAGTTGCGCCAAATGTTGGGGATAAACATAACTTCCATTGGCATCTGTTTTGATCGAATCGTCAATATAAACATCAGGAACATAGTTCCCGTCTACATCGGTTGAGAGGTAAATTTTTGCCAAATCTCCGTTTTCTTCAAAATAAAAAGGGTATTCCGTTCCATTAATAACAGTCGCAGGATTTCTCCACCAGGCGCGGTCCCAAATGCTTACTGCCGGGCCGGGGTGATGGTTCTCTGAAAGCAGGTTGGCATCGTTCAATATGCTGAGTGGGAATGAATACACCGAATACGCTCCGCCAATGATGTTCCACCCGGCATACTGCCCTCCGGGAGTTACATCCATGAGCATTTGCTGGTAAGTGTTTTCACACAGGGTATGCTGCTTGCACGGGGCTTCGCATTGCTCCAACAAAACATCGTATTGAAGTGCCGTTCCTTTTCCTGAAGCCACAAAATCATCGCGCGTTCCAAGTGAAGCCACGCATTCATCGCAATCAATGTGGCAACCGCTGGTATCAATGCCCGCCATTTGGGCATCAATAAAATCCTGTAATGTAAGCACACAATGGTTGTAGGCCGTGTCTATATAAGCAGCTACTACGCTGTCACGCCAGGCAAGATTCAAACTTAATTTTTTGACCACAGTGTATACACCGGGGTCAAGGCTGAGTGTAAAATTTGTTGCGGTATCATACGTTGAAGGGCTGTGACACGTGGTCACAAAATCCAGGTCATCACCGTCCAGTTCAAAATGACCGATGAGTCCGTTGATGGTGTCACCTTCGGCCTGCACCATGTCTACCCCGCATTCATCCAATACCTGGATTTGTAAATTGTACACGCAGTTAATACAAATGTCTTCTTTGAAACAGGTATCCATCAGGGTATCTATCTCAATCCCGTAATCAAATTCATAATTACTCTGGTACGTCACTAAAAGTTCGGTATGGAATTCTATTCCGTTGTTACCGGCATTTATTGTATTGGAATTACTGTTACCATTTGCATCTTTATTAAAAAGATCAACCGTTAACACAGCACTGTCACGGCTGCTTTCAAGGGCGTGCAGGTTGCTGGTGGTATCGCCTGCCAATGCTGTTGCAATCACCCTTCCTTCCTGGTCCAAATAGCTTACGCTGGCCTGCCCGTTGGGGTCAATCACTACATTTTTTTTGTAGTGGCTTGCATCGCCAACTTCACTGCCAAACAAACGGTCCAATTGAATCTGGTTGGGCTGCCCGTACAAATAACCGGTCTCATGACCGCTACCAAGCTGGAATTCTTCACCCACACCTCCTTGCCTGCGTATGCGCCCGGTATTGTCATTGGTGTATTCAACCTGCGTAAACGGATAACCTTTTGCATCGGGCACAAATGCCTGTTCACGGGTTTTGTTGACATTTTCCACCGAATAATAATTGGAAGCGCCCACGCTGTCATACATGGGTGGAGCCAGCACGCTACACGTGCCGGAAGTATCATCCACATCAAAATTCAATTTGGAATAGGCAACACCGTTGCTGTCCACATTAAAGTTGGGAAAATACCGGATGACTGAAGTTGAGAAACTGCCCAGGCATGAGAAATCAGGAACGGGTACTGGTAACACGGTTACGGCAGGTCTTCCCTGGTAGTCATAAATGGTCTCGCCTACAATGGTCTTATTATCGCTGTTGATGCGGGTAACAGTCTGGCGGTTGCGCAGGCTCCCGTCAAAATAACTTACCACTTCTTTTTTCTTGCCTTCCTCGGCAAAGGTGGTTGTCACCTGCCAGTTTTTGCCAGCCTCATGAGGCGTGTCTATGTAATAATAATTGTCCGATGTAATATTATTCAACGTGTCGGCATCCACCACGTTCCAGTCGCTGTACATGGGTATGGTGGGGTCAAGGGTATCATACCCCACTGCACGCACGCGGTAAATCAAATACCCGCGATCAAAAAGCAAGGGAATGTAATAATACGTGTTGGTTGTGGTAATGCGTGTTGAATTGTTTTTAAAATCAAATTTTATTTCATCGAGTAATTTTGTATTGGAAATTACCCCTGTATCATAGTCGTTGATAAATGTCCACTCCAATTGGTATTCATCAGCCTGCACAGTCCCGGCAAAAGGCTCCCAGCTTATTTCCACTTCGTCAATGATTCCGCCACCGTCACAGTCCAGGTTGCGTTCACCAATGGTATTCATATCTAAAAGCGTGTTCACCACCGACCCGAAATGGTAAATGCGCTCCACTTCTATCTTTCCTTCAAGCGTCAGGTAACGCGGCAGCGGGGCATTGCTCCCGTTTACTTTGATGGACGTGATCTTAAAAACAAATTTGTACCAGGAAGTGGAGAGTTTTTTGGTATGGCGGTCGGTAAACGTGGCTGAACCCAGGGTAGGGTTATAGGCAACCGATAAGGTTTCATTGAAAGGCGTTTGGGCAACATCGTTGGTATCATAAGGCGTTACCTGTACAATTACGACTGTAGTTTGATTGCTGCTTACCAGCACATGGCTGTTCTGGTCAACAAAAAGGCCCAGGTAATTGCTCAAGGCAATGTCCGTAAAACCCGGATTTGATTTGGGCGTTGCTTCCACCGAGTCTTTATCGTTTACAACAATTTGGCTCCCGGTTGGGGCACTCATGCTTTTGACAAAGGTCAGTTTTGCAGCCTGTGAAAACACGCTGCACAGCAAAAATGCTGCAATAAAACTCAGTCGGGCCGTAAAATTCGTCATCGTATATATTTTTTAACTAGGGTCTTTTGGTTTAATCGTTTTTTTGGTTGCGCGCAATGCGGTTATCAATCAGTTTATAGCTGCTATACTTTTCCGTCTTAATCGTTTTTTTATCCTTAAACGTGAAAAAGGTTTTGTGTGAAAACTCATTTGCACCAAAAGTTGGCGACAGGTTGTAATGGCTGTAAACGATTTTGGCTTTCGCTTTGGCTCTGGGTGCGTTTTCTTCTGCGCTTAACGGAAGTTCGTTGTGCATGTAGAGCACAATTTCCTTGATTGAGTTGTCTGCATTCACATGCATTTCGGTTGCCTCAACGGGATGGTTTTTGCTGTAGTCAACCCGGTAGGCCACATGGCCGCTGGCTTCCGAACGTTTATAGGCAACCGCATTTTCCCGGGCAACCAATGATTCCAGTTTGACATCTTTGCTGGCATCAACGCTTTTTTTGTCTGCTACAATAATGGTTTTGCTTACCGTGTCAACGGTGAACGCTGCCGCTTCATCCTGGAACGAATGCACGCCCAGCATAAATGAATGGTAAAGATTTCCTTTGCGTTTTAAAAAACCTTTGGACTCATCGTGCGCTACGGTTGCATGATGCCCTTTAAAGGTTTGATGGGTAACAATAACAGAAAAAGTACTTTTTTCCTTGTAAAAAGCATTGATCTGTTTGGTTGCTGTTTCAATGTCCTCGCGTTTCACCATGTTCCAGCCGGTGGTTGCTGCCATTGTAAAGGACATGAGCGCGATTACTGCTCCTAAGAAAATATATGTTGTTCTGTTCATAATTGTTATTGGTTTATTCAAAACTGCCTGTTTGCATGGCTTCGCTTCTACTACTGCTTACTGCCGCTGCCTACTGTTTAGGTACACTGGTTTTGTTTTCCTGTATCGTCATAATTCCCTTTTCCGTTTCTTTTTTGATCCGCGTTATCTTTCCTTCCTCATCGTATTCATAAAAAGTAGCGTAATGCCTTTCGTCCAATTCGGCTGCAAGGCGCAAGGTCACCGGGTCGTACACGTAGGATTTCATGCTCCCGTCATAAGGCAACACGCGTATATCGTCAAACAAACAGTCACCGTTGTCGCAGTCCAGGGTAATGTCCAGTTCGTTGGTGCCTGCCGGTATGGTGAATTCTTTTTCAATGCGCTGCCACCCGTCAATGATGAGTCCTGAAGGATACACCGCTCCGGTTGTAGCCGAAGCCCCGATAAAATCAACGGTAATGTTTGGATAGGTATAATCCAGCTTGGTATTTGCTGCGCCTTCTTCCTTGGCCCAGGCGGTGATTAAATATTTTTTACCAGCTTCCGGTGCAAAGGAGCCGATGCAGTTTTCGCAAGGCACATCGTCTTCGCAATCAAAATTTAATTGTACTTCTCCACCAATGAGCATGTTTCCCGCGCATTCAGTTACATGCAATACAATGATGTAAAAACCGGCTGGTAACGGATCACTGCCTCCAAGGAACGCATCGTCACCGCCAACGGCAACACTGTCGTACCGGTTATCGTCCAGTTCATCGCAGTGGTCTGAATCGTCCAAAAAAGGCCCGTAGAGTTCGTAGCTGTTTATTCCGCCCGACCACCTCACCAGGAAATCTTCCAGCGGCTGGTCAATGGAAAACTTGAACCAGTAATGTTCAGGATCGGAACAACCACCCGCTTCAAAAGGGGTAGCATCGGTACACCATTCCAACGCGGTCGCACAACTTTGTGCCGTTTGCGTTTTACCTAAAAAAGGAAAACACACCAGCAGTAAAAAAGCAATTTTATATTTCATGTTTTTCATTCAGTATTCTACATTTTAGTGAACAACTTTCTTTGTGCTCTTGCACCCTAAAGCATCCAGCACAATCACTTCTACTTCCCAGGCGGTTCCCGTTGCTTTAAGCGTATTGAAATCGGTTCCGCTAAAACTGATGGTCGGGTTTCCGTGAATCACGTTGTAATCTATCTGGTATGGTGACTGGCCTCCTGAAACAGCAATGTTGGTAAGGGTTGACGAAACATTGGTTGGGCTTATGCTTACATCGCATCCGGTTGGCGAACATATCTCCAGCGGCTTTTGCATTTTAAGCGGGCTGCCCGATTCAATTTTAATGCTTCGTTTTCCTGAATGCGCATCGTAGTCGATGATCTGGTCGTCAACCGGGAATTTAAAATGCCGGTCGGCACACTGGCTGAATCCGTAATCTTCAAAATTGTCAAAACCGATGTCGCGGTAACGGGCATTGGCGGCAACACCGGTTGCAAAAGTTTGTTTATACCCAAATGTGGCCGCTGAATAACGCCCAAGCGCATCCTGGTTTTCGAGTTCCTGTCCGTAAGGTGAAATTTCAGTAACCGATGAAGTATACGTCCAGTTTTTTTCATCCACATTCCATTTACCGGTGTTCAACCGGTAATAAGGGGTAAACGACATAAAGGTTCCGTCTTTGCGGATGTTGGTGTTGTTGTTGTAATACGACTGTGTGCGCGGTGATAAATGCAAAAACGATGTTTTCATGCGCAGTTGCCGCGCGTTCCCAGAATATAAGGATTAGTCGTATTGTTCATGGGCGATTCGGCATTGTCAAAACAATCGCAAAAAGTTCTCCAGCGGTCGCTGAATTCAACGGCTGATGCCTGCAACACTTTATCGTAAACGTTCGCGGTAAAATTGGTTAGTGGGTTGCTCAGCGAAGTAATGGTTGCAATAGGCGTACTGTGCAAATTCCTCCTCCCCGAACGGATCACTTTAAAGGAATAACTTCCGGTAAAAGTGGTGCCGTCTTTTTTCACCACGCTGATAGTTGAATTGGTCACGCTGGTAATCCAACCGGTAATAAACGTTGATGTTCCCGTTTTAAGTAACAATACATCACCGGGCACAAAATATTGGTCAGCATTGGTTATGCTGGCCGTTCCGGAAGTAAAGGTTATGGCTCCGCTGGTATAACCAATGTTTTTATACGCCTGTCCCATGTTGTCATAATACCAATGGGCCGGGTAGGTCATGCTGTAAATGGCATCGTTGTAATCGGTTTTGGTTTGGGTAAGCAAAACTTCTCCCGTTTCTGAATCATAGGCCACATTTTTGGTTGATACTACTGAACCTAAATCTTTGGCAATGGTTTCTTCAAGAATTCCGAAACGTTGCACCACTTTGGTTGTAGCCGCGCTCCTGAATTGTGTGACCTCATGCGTTAATTGCGGGAGCGCAACCGGGAACGCAACCGGTGTTGGCGGG
>DASPJQ010000037.1:0-5260 GCA_035628535.1 Flavobacteriales bacterium
AAATGGTGATTCCTAAACAATATGCCACGCCTTCTGATTTTGAAAATGGGCTGGCCAAGGTCAGGCAGGGTGATTTCAAGACCGGTACGGAAATGTATATTGACAAAACCGGCAAGGTTGTGTGGCGCCAAAAATAGGCTTCTGATTCCTTTTATTTGTTTCTTCCATCCCTATTCGCTACTTTTGCGTTAAAATTCAATTTTAACAAAAAAACACAATGAGCGCAGTGAAAGAAAACGCGGTATTACCTTACAAGGTAAAAGACATTTCCCTTGCTGAATGGGGACGTAAAGAAATTAAACTGGCCGAAGCCGAAATGCCCGGCTTAATGGCCATTCGCAAAGAATACGGTCCTAAACAACCGTTGAAAGGCGCCCGCATTGCCGGATGTTTGCACATGACCATCCAAACAGCGGTTTTAATTGAGACATTGAAAGAACTGGGGGCCGAGGTTACCTGGTCATCATGCAATATTTTTTCAACCCAGGACCATGCCGCAGCAGCCATTGCGGCAGCAGGCATCCCTGTGTATGCATGGAAAGGTCAAAACGAGCAGGAATTTGATTGGTGTATTGAACAAACCCTTCATGCCTTTAAAGGAGGAGCGCCTCTTAACATGATACTTGACGATGGTGGTGATCTTACCAATATGGTATTGGACCGCTACCCTGAACTTGTGAAAGAAATTAAGGGCTTGTCAGAAGAGACCACAACCGGTGTTCATCGCTTATATGAGCGTATGCGTAAAGGAACGTTACCTATCCCGGCCATTAATGTGAACGATTCAGTTACGAAATCAAAATTTGATAATAAATACGGCTGCAAGGAATCGTTGGTTGACGCCATTCGCAGGGCTACTGATATTATGATGGCCGGTAAAGTGGCTGTGGTTGCAGGTTATGGCGATGTTGGAAAAGGCTCGGCCGAGTCGTTGCGCGGTGCCGGTGCCCGCGTGCTGGTTACCGAAATTGATCCTATTTGCGCCCTGCAGGCCGCCATGGACGGTTTTGAAGTGGTGACCATGGAGGAAGCCTGCAAACGTGCCAACATATTTGTAACGGCAACCGGAAACATCAACATCATTACCGAGTCGCATTTCAAAACCATGCGCGATAAATCAATTGTGTGCAACATCGGCCATTTTGACAATGAAATTGACATGGCCTGGTTGAATAAGCACTATGGCAAAACCAAAAACACCATTAAACCGCAGGTTGACCTGTACAATGTTGATGGAAAAGAAATCATTGTATTGGCTGAAGGCCGCCTTGTGAACCTTGGCTGTGCCATGGGCCATCCGTCATTTGTAATGAGTAACTCCTTCTCAAATCAAACGCTGGCGCAAATTGAATTGTGGAACCATGCTGACAGGTATGAGAATAAAGTTTATGTGTTGCCCAAGCACCTTGATGAAAAAGTTGCTTCATTGCACCTTGCGCACATTGGAGCTACACTTACCAAACTTCGTCCTGACCAGGCCGACTATATTGGCGTGAAGGTTGAAGGTCCGTTTAAATCGGATATGTACAGGTATTAAGAATTAAAATTCAAGATTCAAAAATTCAAAAGGCCTCGTTAACAGCGGGGCTTTTTTTAAAGCAAATTTTTATGCAGGTAATCGTTACAACCTTTTTCATTTTTTCTTTTTGTTTTACCACCCAGGCGCAAAACAAAAAAACAAAAACCGCCTGCCTGAAAGTGGAAAATGAACGCGACAGCCTTGCACGCATGGTAGCCAACCAGGCGGAAATAATTGAACTTGCCGGCCACAAATATGCCGAACAGGTGCGCCTGAATGAATATGAGATTGTGAAACTGAAAAAAGAAGCTGAAGTGCTTAAAAAGATCATGAAATCGTATATCCATACCATTGATTCAATGTATACGGTTAATAAGGAAATGGACGAAAAAATAAAACGGCTGGAAAAAAAGAAATGAATCAAACCCCTGCGGGCTCACTAGCGTGAATAAAAAATGACCTGGGGTTAATTATAAATGTGCAGCGTTGTGCCGTCAAACGTGGTTGTATAAATCCTGAGTGGTTGTATGGCCGGGCCTGATTGCAACGAACCGTCCCACAATGAAAACACCGAGGCGCAACAGGCACATTTCATGGTTACATTGTCGCTTTGTACACTTAAGACCCCGCAGCTTTCTTCAGGTTCATAGGGGCAGTGCCTGTCAAATGCGTTAAAGGCATCGCTGGATTTTCTAAAAGCAATAATTCCGCGGGATCCACCGCTGAAATATTGGTAACCGCCAACCACGGTAAGGCTCATATAACCGGGATTGTTGATGTTTACGGTAATGTCAACCAATACATTGGGAATGGGGTTTTTGTTTTTCCCGCATGATAAAGTTGTGAAAACCAGTAAAATTGTTAACGCCCTTGCCAGCATTGAAACCTTGTGTTTATATTTACGAATATACGCATTATATGAACCTCAAAAAAGCGCTTTTATTGTTCGGCATGGCCTTAATAATTCAGGCCCCGCAGGCATTGGCACAAAGCGGCCAGGAAGAACCCAAAAACGAGCATTTGGAAAAACGCAAAAAAGAGCGTAAAAAAGAATCGGAAAAAGCCACAAAGGAAGCCGAGGAAAAACACATGTCAATTCAGGACAAGGAGACGCGCAAGCGCATGAAAAAAAATAAAAAAAAGGCCAATAAATACAATAAAAAGAAACATAACCGGATGTAAATCGCCTGCGAGTCATTTGCTAATGGTTATTAGGCGTGCGTTTGTATAGCGTGAAATGTTTTTCTGAAGGTAGCCTGTTTACTTCTTCAATAGCCAAATTTAATTTTCTTGTGACACTTTCCGGCATCTCACGTCTCTGGTGCCTGATGTCTACTACAGGCATCGGTCGTTTTTTCGGTATAAACGACATGTTGTTTTTTTCTTTTCTTTTTAAAACGCTACCGTTTCTTTTTTCTAAGGACACAAATTGCAAGTAAATGTTCCGTTGCTTCATTCACTGTTACAAAAGCAAATCCCTGTCGTTAAATTTAAAAAAACTAAAACAGGTGTATTATGAAGAAACAAGTACTAACATTTTTGCTTTGTGTATTTGCAATAAATGCATGGGCTTATAAAGGGCAGTATTCAACCGTTGCCGGTTCCGGCATGACCACTTCAAAAAGTGAATCGCTTGCAACGCGTGCGGCCACATGCGCCCCTGGCACCTCGCGCCAGTTGATGGAGTTCAACAACGTATCAGCTTTACTTGAGCAGGGCGGTTTGTTATTTCTTGACCGCTCACTGAGCAAGCCTACTTATGAAGTGCCCAAAGGTAGCGGTGTTAAAGCAATTTATGGCAATTCACTATGGATGGGAGGGACCGATACGAACAATAATTTAAGGGTTGCCGCTATTGTAAACTTCAGGCAAACGGGTAACGAATTCTGGGCAGGTCCCCTTGTTCCGGAAATTGGAAATACTGACGCGGCCACCTGCGCTGAATATGACAGGTTTTATTACGCCAACCGTGCTGAAGTATTGGCTTTTTACAATGATTTCCTTGACAATGGAAATGTAAATGCTGTTCCTTCCAACATCAGCAACTGGCCGGCTTTTTCACCCACAGGCGAACCGTTGGCTCCTTTTTTTGATGCGAATGGCAATGGTGAATATGATCCTGAAAATGGTGATATGCCCTGGTTCCAGTTCAAAGGAACCGATACCGAAATAGGATGTGATTCTGACCATAAGGTAACCATGTTTGGCGACCAGGCCTACTGGTGGGTGTTTAACGACAAAGGAAATATTCACAGCGAGTCAGGAGGTGATCCATTGGGAATGGAAGTACACGCCCAGGCTTTTGCGTTTAATACCGATGATGAGATTAACGATATGACTTTTTATAATTATGAGCTAATAAACCGCACTACACAAACACTCTATAATACATATTTTGGTAATTTTTTTGATGTAGATCTTGGCTTTTATGGCGATGATTTTGTTGGTTGTGATGTAAGCCGCGGTTTAGGTTATGTTTATAATGGTGATGCCGATGATGCCACAACCAGCGGTTCCATAGGTTATGGATTGAATCCACCAGCCATAGGCGTTGATTATTTCCAGGGACCTTTTCAAAATGGCGATGGTATTGATAACCCACTTACCACAAATTACCAGCATGCCATAGACAGTGCAGGGATTCCTTACAAAGGTATCGGTATCGGTTATGGTGATGGAATTCTAGATAACGAACGCTTTGGCATGCGTGAATTCATGATGTATAATGGTACGGTTTCACCCAGTATAAACATGAACGATCCTGAGCCGGGAAAACCTGTACATGCTTATAATTACCTGCAGGGTTTATGGCGTGATGGTTCGCAGGCTTATTTTGGGGGTTGTGGATATGCAGGTCAGTCTGGCGTTAGCAACACTCCAACAGACTATATGATGTTTTATGACAGCGACCCGTATTTTTGGGCTACCCGCGGAGTTGAAGTTCCGGCCAACTGGCGTGAAGACCTTGCGGGAAATGATCCCGGTGACAGGCGGTTTTTGCAATCTTCAGGACCGTTTACACTCGAGCCAGGTGCCTATAACAATATAACCGTTGGCATTGTTTATGCGCGTTCTTCTTCCGGAAATCCGTTTTCTTCAGTTGAAATGGTAATGCATGCCGATGATAAGGCACAGGCCTTGTTTGACAACTGCTTTAAAATACTGGAAGCGCCTCCTGCACCCGATGTTACTGCGCAGGAAATGGACAAAGAAATTATACTTATGCTTTCAAACAGTCCATTTAGCCGAAATGCAAATGAAAGTTATACCGAGGTAGACCCGTTTATTATTTTACCGGATGCCGCCCCGTATAACGATACTACACTTACGCAGGCGCAAATTGATGAAAAATACCGTACGTACCGTTTTGAAGGATATTTGATTTACCAGTTAGCCAATGAAAGCGTAGGCTCGGGTGATTTGTACAATCCTGACAAAGCCCGCCTTGTTACCCAGGTTGATGTGAAAAACGGGATTAAAAAGCTGGTAAACTGGTCACGCGACCCGGTGTTGGGATATTTAGTACCCCAACTCATGGTTGAAGGTAGCGACAATGACATTAAACATTCGTTCAGTATAAAAACCGATGTGTTTACACAAAAGCCGCTTATCAACCATAAAACGTATTACTACATGGTAATGGCTTATGCGTACAATGAATATTTACCGTTTGATCCAACAGGCTCACCTGATGGGCAACGTAAACCATTTATTCAAAGCAGACAAAACGCCTCAGGAGCT
>DASPJQ010000038.1:0-1440 GCA_035628535.1 Flavobacteriales bacterium
CAAAAAAAGCAATTCAGAAGCATTGTCACCAAACTTTGAATACCATTGAAAACGGTCGTTTACACGAAAAGCAACACCACCAAACTTATCATCACCATAACCGAAACCAAATGCACCGTAATCAACATTGAGTGCAAAACCTGTTTTAGCAAAATCTTCGGCAGCCTGTACTTTTTGTTCATACGTAAAATCCGCGCTGTTACCTTTTATCAAGCCTTTAATGGTGTTTCGCAAATCGGTTTTTGTAAGGGCTTCGGAAAAAATGGAATAGGTCATTTCATTAAAACCAAGCGCAAATTTTTTGTCGCTGAATTTTGAATGCCAGCCAAGGTTGGCGGGATTTATACCCAGGCACTGATAGTCGGTTGCAAACGTGGTGGCGCCACCGCGGCCGGTTGATGTAAAGGAACTGCCTTCAAGCTGTGCGTGTGCCATAAACGGCAAAAGGGCCAGGGCCAGGAGAATTTTGCGCATAAGATGAGGTTTACGTTTGCTAAAGGTAACAAATTAGGGTTTAGGATGCACTATTAATATTTTCAAGGTGATTATTAAAAGGATATAAAAAAAAGACCGCCTTATAAAGCAGTCTTTTTAACTTTTTCAGGGACAATGATGGGGCTCGAACCCACGACCCCCAGAATCACAATCTGGTGCTCTAACCGGCTGAGCTACACTGTCCGTTTACGAGGCTGCAAATATATAAAAATTCACCGTTGTGCAGGCAAAACCTTAATTTAGACGCTAAAATTTAGCGTTTTGCGAATAGGCGTAATATCTGACACCCACAGCTATCTTGATCCTAAAGTGTTTAAGTATTTTGAAGCATGTGAACAGGTTTGGCATGCCGGTGACATTGGCCTGGCCAGTGTTAGCGACCAATTGGCGCAACGTTTTGAACTGAAAGCGGTATACGGCAACATTGATGGGACCGATTTGCGCAAGCAGTTTAAGGAAGATTTGTTTTTTGAGGTTGAAGGCAAAAAAATTTTGATGACGCATATTGCCGGTAAACCGGGAAGCTATAACCAACGCGTTGCCTTTTTACTGAAGGAATTAAAACCCGATATTCTGGTATGCGGCCACAGTCATATTTTACGGGTTGAATTTGATAAAAAATACAATGTACTGTTCATGAACCCGGGTGCTGCAGGTATACATGGTTTCCATAAAGTTAAAACATTGCTACGGTTTGAAATAACAGCTGGTGAAATTAAGCATATGCAGGTAATTGAGATGGGACCCAGAATTGAGATTCCAAGATAAGCAGCTGCGGCAGGAGGCAGTTGCAATAAAGGAATTAAAAGCGAAGCATTGTTTATTTTTTCAGCCGTATTTTAGTGTGCGGCCGGAATGGAGAATAATCAATTTTAATTGTTGAATACTCGTACCTCGCTTTGAGCTAAACAGCCCCGGGCTTAGCGAGGGGCTATGAGGCGATAG